>JAAZFP010000366.1 GCA_012511645.1 Microbacteriaceae bacterium | reverse complement strand
CGGTGCCCGTCTGGGTCACGATCTCGATGCCCGAGTTCTCAGCCACAAACTCATCAACTGCGTCAAGACGACGGTCGAGCGGTGCAAAGCCTGCAACCGAGAGCACGACTACCCCTGCGTCGCCGTCAAAATCTTCGGCGAGCACGGTGAGGCCGTTGGTCGCGAGCGCCGCATCATTCTGGTCAATCGAGCTGACACCGTCGCGGGTGATGTCAGAGTCGTAGGTGGCCACCACGATGCCAGCGTCAAGTGCCTTCTGCACTGATTCGCCGAGCGCCTCTTCGGTGCCATTGTTGATCAACAGCACATCGACACCCGAGTTTATGGCGGTGTCAACGTTCGAAGCCATCTTGGCAAGGTCATTGTTCGAGTCGAGAATCTGCAATGAGCCGCCGAGGCCCTCAACCTCTGCTTCGAGAGCCGCGACATAAGTCTCGTACCACGAGCCGGTGGTGATGCGCGTGACCAAAGCGACATCGAGCCCGTCTTCGAGCACTTCCGGCACGGTCGCGTCCCCGGTGAAGTTGCCGAGAATCTCGATCTCGGTGTCAGTGGTCTCGGGCGCAGCGCTCTGCTCAGAGCAAGCGGTCAACAGCAACGCGGCAGGCAACACGAGTGCCGCGGCGCGCAAGAGAGTGCGTGATTTCATGGGATTTCCTGTCATATACAGTCATGAGGGGTGTCGAGCAGAATCTCGACCAGCCAGCATCAATTCTAGGAAACTTTGACATGTGGCAAAAATGCGAGTGTCACAGAGTGTCACACAGCGGCGTCGAGGCCGAGTTCACCCATTCGCCGTTCGTACTCGTCCCGCGCACTGCTCGCATGACCGTGGGCGCCCATCGCGGTAAACGTGTCGATGAGCCCGAGGTGAGCGCGCTGATCATACGGATCGACCGACAAAATCCAGTGATAGGCGTCTGCGGCTCGCAGCGGGTCGCTGTTGGCCAATGACTCGTCGACGCGTGCATACGCCGCAGCAAAGGCGCGGCTCCGCACCCCCCGCCGAAGGTTCTCTGCCCAGCCTTCGTCAGGCTCATCAGTACACACCGGTTGTCTGGCCTGTTCGAGCACTTCGCCCAGCAGGTGCACGCGCTCGGGGCCCGAGGCAGCGAGCCCCGCGTCGACTGCCGCGAACCATTCCTCGACGTCAACGGCACACCGGTTGAGGCAGAGGCGAATCGACTGCCTGGTCACCCCCAAAAACGCGCTGCGGTGCTCCCGCTGCTGCGGATCAAGCGCCCGTCGCACTGTCATGAGCGCAACGGCAAGTCGGTTGCCGAGTTGCTCGGGGTGCACGCCCGGCCACAAGAGATCCATCATGAGCTCTTTGCGCACGGGAGCCCCGCGGTTTGCCACCAGAATTTTGAGCAACTCACGCGCCTTACGCGACTGCCAGTGCGCGATCTCACCGTCGAGTGCGATGACCTCGAAGGTGCCCATCACCCGCACCACCGGTGCAGACTCGGCACGCGAGGGCACTACCGGTTGCACGCTCGCCTCGCTTCCGTTGCGCAGGCGTGCGGCGAGGGCGGTGCATGCCTGCTCGATGTCACGCAGGTGCAGAACGTGCGCTGTCGCCCTCGCTTCGGCGAGCAGTGCCTCAGCCTCACGCTGCGCCCCGCCCGGCTCAGACGCGTGCAGCGCACCTTCTGAGGTCAGTAGCAGTTCGGCGAGTTCGAGCTGTGCCTCGGCGAGCCAGGCTTGCGCGCCCGCCACCGTGCACACTCGAATCGCGTCTCGGTATCGTTCGATTGCACTCGAAATTTCGCCGCGCATCAGGTGAATTCGCGCGAGTGGGCGTGCGACAGTGCCCCACACCGTGACACCCATGCCAATCGATGCGAGGCGGTCAGAGAACTCGCCAAGCAATTCGAGGATCTCGGCCGCCCGCGTGCGGTCTTCGAGCTGTGCGGCCACTACCCCCAGGATGCTGAGGGCTGCAAGCCAGTTTCTGTCTCTCGGCACCGTCGCGAGCGGTGGCAGCATGCTGACGAGACCACGCGCGGCGCTGACACGACCCTGGCTGAGCCACACCCAGGCAAGCGTTGCTGACCAAATGACATCATCGGGCAACAACTGCCGGGCCTGCAGCAGCATCGGTTCGAGTTCTCCAGCACGTCCCTGCATCCAGCGCAGTACCGCGAGTTGCCCGAGTTGCACACTCACGCCGTCGGGGTCGCCCACCTGTTCGGCACGTTCTAGGCCAAGCATCGTGAGTTGCTCTGCGGCCTCGGTGCGGCCGTCCAGGGTCGCCCGCACACACCGAAACCACGCCGCATACCGTGACTCATCCAGCGCAGGGTGTCGGCGCAAGATCTCACCGCCAGGGTCAAGTGCGCGGTCCAGCTCACTCACTCGACCGAGCTCGGTGAGCGCGCCGAGCAACAGGAAGTAGGCAAGTGGCGCCAGCTACTGAGTGGACTCTGTCGGTTCCGCCGCGAGGATCTCTGCAGCCTGTTCAGCGCGCATGGCCGCATGCTCGGGGGCAAGGTTCGACACGCAGGTCGCAAAGCCAGCCCAGACGCGAGCCGCCTCGGTCTGCGCCCGCTGCGCGGACTCTCCCGCGAGCGTCGCAGCGGCGGCCGCCCGATCGACGTCGGCGGCGCAGGCAGACGCGAGTGACCCATACGCTTGCGCCCTGAGCTCATGCGCAGTGTCAGGAAGCTCAGTGACGAGGGCTTCAAGCGCTTGGGCACGCTCGT
The DNA here is from genome assembly GCA_012511645.1 of Microbacteriaceae bacterium. Lineage (GTDB taxonomy): Bacteria > Actinomycetota > Actinomycetes > Actinomycetales > Microbacteriaceae > Leucobacter. The sequence goes on along the minus strand of JAAZFP010000366.1, from coordinate 6,013 downwards.
GATGAGACCTGCCTGAAAATCGAAGCACCGCGTCGGGCACAACCCCAGGCAGAGTCCCCCGCATCTCAGCTGCTGAGTGCCCAGACTCCGACAACCCTGTCACCCCCGAAGCTGCGTCGCGTCACATTCTCCCAATACGGCGCCTCACAAAATGAAAGACGCCTTTCATTATTAGCACAGAATGACGCGTAGCGTAGATCTCACCACCGCTCCGTGCCGTGGCGTTGGCTCAGTCCCACCCGTCAGCGGAGTTCACCATCATCACACGCAAAGGATCGAGCATGATCACCATCCCACAGGCCCGACGGGTTGCTGGTGCCGCGGCACTCATCCTCGCGCTCACCTCACTCACCGCGTGCGCAAACCCTGTCGAGCAGCTCACACAGGGCGCAATCGAAGGGCTCATCGAGCAGCAAACCGGTGGCAACATCGACCTCGATAACGGCGGAATGTCGATTACCACCGAAGACGGCAGCACGGTTGACTTTGGTGGATCGGCGGGCCTACCCGACGACTGGCCCGGGCTTCCTGTTCCGAACGGTGAGGTCATTGCTTCGGTAGTCAGTGACGGTACCTATTCGCTCACCATTCACACGTCAGAATCCGAGATGCAGGGGCTCATTTCGTCGCTGCAAGCCGAGGGGTTTGAAATCACTGACACCATGAACATCGGGGAGTTGAATACCACCATGCTTGAAAGCACGAACTATCGAGTCAGCGTGGCATGGTTCGCTGACGAGGACGCCGGGCAACTGCAATATGTGGTCATTACCCGGTCGTAGCAGCCGCTCAAGCCGCGATTCGCCGGCCCCTACTCGGGGGCGAGCAACTGCTTCGTGAGGTCATCGAGCAACGCCTGAATCTGAGGCTCAACAAACCGTTGCACGGCCGCTTGGATCCTCGGGCGATGGCCCGCGAGCGCGAAGCACACCCGCTGCCCAGTGTCCTGCGCGCACCGATCCGCGCGATCAATCTCCATGTGCAGGCGACGTTTTTCTTCGGCGCTGAGCGGGGGCCGCGGCAGCACCGGCTCGGGCTTGCTCTGCTCTGCGAGCTCTGCCATCGTGAACAGCATCGGCTGCCCGTCCTCGGGTTCCGGGTCAAAGTCAACGCCGTCATACTCGGGTTCGAGACCCTCGCCCGGATCAAAGCCTCCGGCATTCCACATCTGGTCGCCCGTCAGCTCCGCTTGCAGGGTGGGCAGCTCGACCTCAGTGAAATCATCAACCACTCGGTCGATGATGCGCTGCATGCGACTGTTCAAGGCGTGCGCGACCTGGTGCGGCACGTCTGCGTCGAGACCAGCGGCCGCCAGAATCGGTGAGCCCGTGCAGCGTCGACACATGCGTGAGCGGCCACGGTGAGTGCCGGGCGACCATGTGGGCAGCCACCTCAGCCACGAGTCAACACCAACACTCACGCGATCCTGAATCACATCAGGCACCTGAGGCCGCTCGGGCCCAGTTGCTTCGTTCACCGATCGCCACCCCACGGGTTGTCATCAGTGTTCGCCCAGTCGGGCCCCGACTCACCACGCTTTTCCCACGGCCACTGCGGAGTCGGCCGGTCAGTGTAGACGCGGCGCGCAAGAATGCTCCAGCACAAGAGGGTGGACAGCCCCCAGATCACGCCGAGCGACGCCGCAAACGGACTCAGCCACGTTTCTTCGACGCTCATACCAACGAGCAACCCGCCAAGGCACCACACCAAATATCCGCCGACCGCTGCGAGAAGCACATGCGGCCAGGAGGGCGTCTTTCTGCCACCGAGCAGCACCACCGACTGCATCCACAGAATGAGGCTCAGCATGCCAAGCAGCACCAGCACGATCAGCGGTGAGGCCGCGAAATTCACGCCCGGCGTCACCACCGGCCCTCCTCCCAGCATCCACGAGAGGTAGGCCCACGCGGCAATCAACACCGCAAGTGCCAGAATCACCACCGCAAAGATCAGTCCCCCGACATACGCGCGGGTGACACCTCGACGGCGGCTCTCGTTCATGGCTGCGACACTTGCAGGTCTGCCATTGCCCGATCGTACTCAGCGAGCGCTTCGGCGTTCAGACGCTTCACCTTGCGGCCTCGCGCACCGATCCACGCGCCAAACCAGACCGTAGCCTCACGCGCGACGAGCCCGGCAGCAATGACCGGCAGGAAGAGCCCGAACTCGGTGAGCAACAGGTAGGGGTGGAACGATACCGAATCCCCCAGCAGGTGTGCGCCAAATGCGGTGCCGAGCAGCGTTACGGCCCAGACAATCACCGCAACGAGAAAACCGCCCAACACATACACCCACCAGCCGGCACGGCCCGCGATGAGCACCAGCAGCACCATACCGACGAAGAATGCCACGATCGCCGCCGCAAAGCCCCAGCTCGCGACCCACGGCAGCAGACCTTCATTCACGAAGGTTGAGGGTGGAAAGTTTGGTGCGACCCACAGAGCAAGTACACCCACATAGACGAGCGCGAAGACGACGGTGGCGAGCAGTGAGATGAGCACGCCGGCACCGCGATTTCCCTTCATCTCAGGCGGCATGGGCGACTGCATGTAGAGCGCCGCCATGGGATGGTCGGGGCTAATGCGAATCTCGCCGTCCTGCGGTGGCAGCACCTGCGATTCGGGCACTGCAGGTGCAACAGTCATCGGAGGTGCGGCGTCAACCCCACCAACCGAGAGCTGGGCGGATGTGGTCGCCAGGGGTGCCGCAGGAGCACCCGAAGCCTCGAATGGCTGCGGGGTGTGCGCCGCGAACACCTCTGTGGCGGTCTGCGTTTCTCCGGCGCTTGGCGGATCATACGGCTGCGCGATGGGCGCACGGCCCTCTTCCGCGACAGTCATTTCGTTGGGCTGGGCAACGGTGGCATTCGCCCGCTCGACCGCGGCCTGCACCTGGGTGTCGGTGGGCTCACTGTGTTCGAGGGCGGCTCCGGCCTGCTCCTGCTCGCGCTCTTCGCTCATCGCTTCGCCTCTCGTTCTCGCAGGTGCGCGTGACTCACGCACACGGCTTTGCTCGCAAGCGTACTCCTCGCTTCACCAGAGCGCTGGTATCACCAACGAGTGTCGCGAACTGCCGCACAAACGAAAAGAGGCACCGCCTTCGCGATGCCTCTCTTCGTGATCCGACGCTGTTAGCTGTAGTCGGTCGGCTTGAACTCCTCAGCCGTGAAGGTGTCGTAGTCGACGTATGACAGATCATTCTCGTCGAACGTTCCGTCGGTGGCAAACAGGCGGCTCGGGTAGCGCTCCGCCTTTGCCTCTTCGGTTGCCTCCACGTCAACGTCGCGGTAGACATTCAGGCCGGTACCGGCCGGAATGAGCTTACCGATGATGACGTTCTCCTTCAGACCGATGAGCGGATCCTTCGATCCCTCCATCGCAGCCTGCGTCAGCACGCGGGTGGTCTCCTGGAACGAAGCAGCAGACAGCCACGACTCGGTCGCAAGCGACGCCTTGGTGATACCCATGACCTCGGGACGAGCGGTTGCGGCCCGCTTGCCCTCGAGCAACGCCTCACGGTTGATGCGCTGGTACCGCGAGCGGTCAACCAGCTCGCCCGGCAACAGATCGGTCTCGCCGTGGTCAACCACGGTAACCTTGCGCAGCATCTGGCGCACAATGACCTCAATGTGCTTATCGTGAATCGGCACACCCTGTGAACGGTACACGCCCTGCACGCCCTCAACGAGGTACTTCTGCACGGCACGCTCACCTGGAATGTGCTTGCCTTCCTCGGTCGAGCCGACCTGCAGGATGTCCTTCGGGTCGAGGGTGCCCTGCAGGAATGGCTGACCAAGCTCAACGTGGTCACCGTCTTCGACGATGAGCGTTGCACGCTTCAGCACTGGGTAGGCCTTCTCTTCGCTGCCATCGTCAGGCGTCAGCAGAATGCGGCGGCTCTTCTCGGTGTCTTCAATCGTGATGCGACCAGCGGCCTCTGCGATTGGTGACGCACCCTTCGGAGTACGAGCCTCGAAGAGCTCCTGCACACGCGGAAGACCCTGCGTGATGTCCTCTGCCGAAGCCGACCCACCGGTGTGGAAGGTACGCATCGTCAGCTGAGTACCAGGCTCACCAATCGACTGCGCCGCGATAATGCCGACAGCCTCACCGATATCGACGCGCTGCCCGGTTGCAAGCGAGCGACCGTAGCAGGTGGCGCACACGCCAACCGCCGACTCACAGGTGAGCACGGAGCGCACCTTGATCTCGGTGATGCCCTGCGCGACAAGCGAGTCGAGGAGCACGTGGCCCACGTCGCTGCCAGCCTCTGCAACCACTGCGCCCTTGGCGTCGACCACGTCGGATGCCAGCGTGCGAGCGTAGACCGAGTTCTCGACGTTCTCGTCGCGCACCAGGGCGCCGTCAACCTCAGCTGCGATCACGAGCTCGAGACCGCGGCTGGTGCCACAGTTCTCTTCGCGAATGATCACGTCCTGCGAGACGTCAACGAGACGACGGGTCAGGTATCCCGAGTCCGCGGTACGAAGCGCGGTGTCAGCGAGACCCTTACGCGCGCCGTGCGTCGCGATGAAGTACTCGGCTACCGAGAGGCCCTCACGGTACGAGTTGATGATCGGGCGAGGAATAATCTCACCCTTCGGATCACTCACGAGACCGCGCATACCCGAGATGTTCCGGATCTGCAGCCAGTTACCACGGGCACCCGACGACACCATCCGGAAGATGCTGTTGTCTTCTGGGTAGACCTCGCGCATCGCCGCGGCAACCTCTTCGGTCGCCTCGGTCCAGATGTCGACGAGCTCGGTGTGACGCTCGGCATCGGTGATGAGACCCTTGTCGTACTTCTTCTGCACTGCGGCAGCAGCCTTCTCGTGATCGGCGAGAATCTGCGCCTTGCCCTCAGGGGTCACGATGTCGCTGAGCGCAACGGTGACACCCGAACGGGTGGCCCAGTAGAAGCCCGCATCCTTGATGCGGTCAAGCGTCGCAGCTACCTCGACCTTCGGGTACCGCTCTGCCAGGTCGTTAACGAGGCTCGAGAGTGAGCCCTTGTCGGCGACCCGCTCAAAGTAGGGGTAGTTCGTTGGCAGCGCTTCGTTGAAGAGCGCGCGGCCAAGCGAGGTCTCGACGACGGTCGGACGGTCATAGGTCTGGCCGTTCGCATCGGTGTAGCCGGTCAGACGAATCTTCGCCAGCGCCGCGAGGTCGAGGGTTCCCTCGTCCTTTGCGAGGATCGCTTCTGCGACCGAGCCGAATGCGCGGCCCTCACCAAGCGCGCACTTCTTGACCGTGGTCAGGAAGTGCAGGCCAATGATCATGTCCTGCGAAGGCAGGGTCACGGGACGGCCGTCTGATGGCTTGAGGATGTTGTTCGACGCAAGCATCAGCACGCGAGCCTCAGCCTGAGCCTCAACCGACAGCGGCAGGTGCACTGCCATCTGGTCACCGTCGAAGTCAGCGTTGAACGCAGCACACACGAGTGGGTGCAGCTGGATCGCCTTGCCTTCAACGAGCTGCGGCTCAAACGCCTGAATGCCAAGACGGTGCAGGGTTGGTGCACGGTTCAGCAGCACAGGGCGCTCACGAATGATTTCTTCGAGCACATCCCAGACCTCGCTGCGCGCGCGCTCAACCATGCGCTTTGCAGCCTTGATGTTCTGCGCGTGCGACAGGTCGATGAGGCGCTTAATGACGAATGGCTTGAACAGCTCGAGAGCCATGTCCTTCGGCAGACCACACTGGTGCAGCTTGAGCTGCGGGCCGACCACGATGACCGAACGGCCCGAGTAGTCGACGCGCTTGCCGAGCAGGTTCTGACGGAATCGACCCTGCTTGCCCTTGAGCATGTCGCTCAGTGACTTCAGCGCACGGTTGCCGGTGCCCGTCACGGGACGGCCGCGACGACCGTTGTCGAAGAGTGCGTCAACAGCCTCTTGCAGCATGCGCTTCTCGTTGTTCACGATGATCTCGGGTGCCCCGAGGTCGAGCAGACGACGCAGACGGTTGTTGCGGTTAATCACACGACGGTAGAGGTCGTTGAGGTCAGAGGT
>JAAZFP010000041.1 GCA_012511645.1 Microbacteriaceae bacterium | reverse complement strand
GACTCGCAGCCCGCAGACTGGGTCGAGCTCTATAACCCAGGCACCACCTCGTTTGACCTCGCCGGCTTCGAGCTTCGCGACAACTCAGACGACCACCGCTGGCGCTTTCCCGCAGGGGCAGCGATCGACAGCGGCGAGTTTCTCGTCGTTGACGAGAACAGCGCCGGCCTCGTGTACGACGACAAGACCGAGACCTGGGCAGAGGGGCTCTTCCGCGAGCCGATCGGCATCGGCGGCACCGACGAGATTCGTCTCTTCAACCCCGCGGGCGAGCTGATTGACCGCACCGGCGCCTGGTCCGCTCACGCCGCAATCGGCGGCGACATGGCTGCAGCGACCCTCGCACGCTGCGTCGACGGAGAGGGCAGCTTCGAGCTCGCGTACGCGACACCCGGCGCACCGAATACCTGTGTGCTGCCCGCCGTCGTGATCAACGAGGTCGAATCGAACGGCGACGCCACTGACTGGGTTGAGATCAAGAATGTTGGCGCTACGGCCGTTGATATCTCGGGCTGGACCCTCATGGACAACGACCCCATTGGTCACGCCGCCGACGTGACGCCGGTCGCTGCTAACACCACGCTTGCAGCGGGGGACTACTTCGTGTTCGACCAAAACCGCCACTTCGGCTTCGGGCTGGGCGGCGCCGACCAAGCCACCGTGCGCAACGCACACGGCCAGACCGTGGCTGAGTACGCCTGGACCACTCACGCAAGCGGCGTCTACGCGCGCTGTGCTGACGGCGTCGGCGAGTTCCGCGACCTTGAGGTGTCAACCAAGGGCCTCGCGAACGCGTGCGGCAACCCCGTGCGCATCAACGAGGTCGTGACGAACCCCGCCGACTGGATCGAACTTGCGAACCCCACCGATAGCCCACTCGATGTGTCGGGCATCGTGGTGAAAGACAACGATGACAGCCACGCCTACGAGATCCCTGCTGGCACCACCATTGCCGCCCGCGGGTACCATGTGATCGAGGCCGACGAACTGGGCTTCGGCCTCGGCAAGGCTGACAGCGTGCGCCTCTTCGAGGGCGAGGATCTCATCAACGAGACCACGTGGGGCCCCGAGCATCCACTGCCCAGCTGGGGCCGTTGCCCCGACATGAGTGGTTCGTTCGCGGTCACCGCCCAGGCAACCAAGGGTGCGCCGAACTTCTGTGAGGGCGAGTTCATCGCCGAGGTGTGGCCGGGCGCGGCCGAGACCCAGGTGCTCGATCCTGGCCCGATGTTCTTGAGCGACAGCTCGGGCCTCGACTCGCAGCTGCCCGCCGACGGCACCTTCCTGTGGGCCGTCGACAACGGCACCGGCACCTTCTGGAAGCTCGCAGTCGCCGCCGACGGCACCGTCGCGTACGCTGACGGCTGGGCCGCTGGCAAGCGCGCGCGGTTCCAGAAAGACGCGAGCTCGCCGAGCGCGGCGGGTCCCGACGCTGAGGGCATCACGATTGACGGCGACGGTTTCGTCTATCTCGCGGTCGAGCGCGACAACAGTGCGAAGGGCGTGAACTTCAACGCAGTGCTGAAGCTCGATCCGAACGCGGCGGGCCCAGACGTGGTCGCTTCTCAGGAGTGGGATCTCACCTCGCTGCTGCCGGCCGTCGGCGCGAATCTCGGCCTCGAAGCGATCGAATGGGTGGCAGACGCCGATCTGCACGGCAAACTCTGGGACGACAACACGGGCGCGCCATACGACTCAGCTGATTACG
>JAAZFP010000365.1 GCA_012511645.1 Microbacteriaceae bacterium | reverse complement strand
CCCCGCCTCCCCAGTGTTTTCTAGGGGAGTCGGGGCCTTCATTTCCGCGGTGACGGTGGGATTTGAACCCACGGTGCAGGGTCACTACACACGACTTTTCGAGAGTCGCACCTTCGGCCGCTCGGACACGTCACCGCGGAAAAGCTTACGCGAATGCACGCCTGAGCGCGAATCGAGCATCAGACTCGAGGCACTGTTTGTTCGTCGCATTGCCTGTTTGACGCCACGTCCAGCCACACCCCTGACACAAACTCCCCTACAACCGCCGCCGAGACTTCAACCTGTTCAATCGTGATTTCGGGTGCAGTCACAAACGGGTCAGCCATCATTAAGCGAGCCCTGCCAGGCGCCGCACCGATCGACATCTCGCGCTGATCGGTAATCTGAGTGACGTTGAGCACACGCTCGCCAAGCGCTGCGGCGTAGTCGTCAGCGGTCGCGCGAGCCTCATGCACCGCCTCCTGCCGCGCCTCACGCAGATGCTGACGGCGTGACTCATCGGTGAGCGACCACCGCACATCGGTCTGGGCGCCAGCTTCGCTGAGTTCGAGCACGAGCTCGGAGACAAGGCCCAGATTCGACAGCTCCACACTCACCGAACTCGTGGTGGTGTGCTCGACGTGTGCCGTAGCTTCAGGCTCGTTCCCATGATCCACTCGATGCGAATAGGTGCTCGCGGCGCGCGCTTCGAACTGTACGGCGTCACCGGCCTTCACCAGCTGTTTCGCCTTCGAGACCAAAGAGTTGTGCAGGGTTGATGCTCGGCTCATGCTGACCGGACGGTCGGCATCACTCACCATAACGAGGGCGGTGACAGTAGCTCGTTCTGCGGGATAGTGGGCGCTGCTTAAACCGGTTGCGTGAATCGTTGCCATGGCTCACACGCTAACACTCTCGTGAGCCAAACAGCGCAGCTCAGCGGATCAGCCCGACGGGACAGCTCAAACAAACAGTTCCGGCAAATACCGCTCAGCAAACGCAAGCAACTGCTCGCTCTTCGACACGGCAACGCTGTCCCACTCATCTTGTGTGGTGGCGCTATCGGCAAAGTCAGACGGTACTTTGAAGACCTGCAACGGGACACCGAGCCGCTCGCAGACGGCAGAGTATGCATACGTTTCCATATCGACCAGGCTCGCACCGAGCGCTGCGAGCGCCTCACGCTGCGCATCGTTCTGCACGAACACGTCACCGGTCGCGATAATCGCGGTAGGCACGTCAAGCTGTGCGCCACCGGGCCGAAGCGTCGGCGATGGCAGCGAGAAGTCGTGCTGCACGACCGCCTCGACTTGATACACCGTGTCGAGCCACGCGTCGTCGCTCAGCGCACCGGCGGTGCCAAGCACAACAACGCGTCGCCCGGGATGCGGCCCATCCTCGAGCAGCGCCCGAGTGAGTGCGAACGCCGCGTTGACTTTGCCAACCCCGGTAATGAGATGAGGCACCCCTTGCGCAGCAAACGCCTCTGCTTCATCAGCATGAGCGAACACAAGAAGGGGCGATACGGTCACAACTGACTCCTGAGGTAAGCACAAAAACACACTCAGTCTAGCAATCTCAGAGAAACTCATGTAGAGTTAAAGGCTGAGCCCCGATCATTGGATGCGTGTCCACCGAAGAACACCTGTCCGTTGCTTTGATCACTGAGCTCAGTGGCCCACCGAGATTTCCTCACCGAGGCCCAGATCGCTCCCCGACAGCTCACCTGTCCGTTGCATTGGCGATCGATAATCGACTCACACAGAGTCGTGACAGAACTGCGATTTACGCGAAGCACGTGTTCCGAAAGGACAACCACATCATGACAGAAAACAACATCACCCCAATCACCAGAATCAGAACCCCCTACCACGAGCTCGGCGCAGATGGCTCGCCCACGGTGCCCGAATGGGCTGGTCAGCGCAGCGTCTATCGCTCAGCGGGCCGCACGCTCTACCTCGTTGAGACCAACGCACTTGACCGCGCGCAGCGCGACCTCAACGAGCTCGCGAGCCGCGGCTGGGAGGTGCGCATTGACCGCGCTGATCAGCGTACGGCAAGCATCGCACTCTCGCGCAGCGCCGCCTAACGCACACAGCACGAGATGCCCGGTGACCTCACGGTGACCGGGCATCAGCCATGCTGACACACATCACGAACACACCCGTACGCACGAGATCGCGTAGCGTAGACGTGAGCAGCCGACCAAAGGAGACCCATGAGCGACGTCGAACTTGCGACCGTCGAGAGCTTTCAACTCGACCACACCAGAGTGCAGGCACCGTATGTGCGCAAGATCGCGGTCGACCACGGCCCCAAGGGTGACGCCATCACCAACTACGACATTCGACTCGTGCAGCCAAATGAAGGCGAGATCCCAACCGCAGGGTTGCACACCATTGAGCACACTATCGCGGGACTGTTGCGCACCCGCCTCGACGGTGTCATCGACATTTCACCGTTTGGCTGCCGTACCGGCTTTCACCTGAT
>JAAZFP010000364.1 GCA_012511645.1 Microbacteriaceae bacterium | reverse complement strand
GCCTCGGTGAGCACACCGCGGTCAACATCAGACACCTCAGCGGTGATGTCAAGGATCGCTTCGACGTTTGCTGGGTCCTCGTAGAAGGCCTGTGCTTTTTCCATTGCGCGCACGAATGCGGCAGCGGTGTCGGCGTTGTTCTCCACCCAGGTCTCGGTGACGGTCCACAGCGTGATGGGGCTGCCAGCGAGGAACTCGGTTGACGGGTTTGAGATGAGACGCACGTCATCGCGAGCCATCAGCTGACCGTAGAAGGGTGCCGACGCGAGCACACCATCGATGGTGCCTTCGACGAGGGCGGTCTCCATGCCCGATGATGCGATCTCCACACGCTCAATTGAGAGCGGGTCGATGTTTGCGTCTTCGGCTGCGAGGAACATGCCGATTTCTGAGCCGGTGTTCAGGCCCTGAATGCCGACGGTGCGGCCCGAGAGGTCAGCGACACCCTGGATGTCGCTTGACTCCATCACGAGAATGCCCGAGGTGGGAACCTCGGCGTCAGTGAATCCGTTGCCACCGATTGCGACGACGGGTACACCTGCGGCGGCCGAGGTGATCAGCGTGCCGAGCGAGCCGGTGGTGATGTCAACTTCGCCGCTGACGACACGGGCAATGTTCGATGTGGGGTCGGCGCCGCGAATCAGTTCGACGTCGAGGCCTTCTTCTTCGAAGAAGCCTTCGCCCAGCGCAATATAGGCCGGCTCGAAGTGGATCGGTGCGACAACAACCTTGAGCGGGGTGAGTGAGGCGTCACCGCTGCCACCCGTGCTGCTGTCTCCGTCGCTCAGCGGGTCTGCTGAACAGCCTGACAGTGCCAGACCGGCAATGGCGGCAAATGCCACGACGCCCCAGATCTTCTTTTTCATGGACGTGCTACCTCCTTGTAGTGCCCACGAGTGTGCGGTGTGTATTCGTTGTTATGGGTTGATATGTACGTGTGAGTGCTAGCTGTCGAGGTCGATCACGATGGTCTTGAGTTCGGTGAACTGTTCGACACCTTCGATCCCGTTCTCCCTGCCAGTGCCCGAGTATTTGACTCCGCCGAAGGGCACTGCCGGGTCGATGCCGACCGCACTGTTGAGTCGCACGGTTCCAGCTTCGAGTCCGCGAGCGAGCTTCAGTGCGATGCTCATATTTGAGGTCCACACTGAGGCTGAGAGCCCGTAGTCGCTGTCGTTTGCGCGGGCGAGAAGTTCGTCGAGGTCAGTGCGGTCATCAAAGGTCTGCACTGCGAGCACTGGGCCAAAGATCTCTTCGCGAACCATGCGCATCTGCGGGTTCACATCGGTCATGACGGTTGGCCGCACGAAATAGCCGGCGCCGTCAACGTCGCCACCGCAGACTAATGTCGCTCCTTGATCAAGTCCGGACTGAATGTACCCAAGTACGGTCGCCTTTTGTTGCTCGGAGATGAGCGGGCCGAGGTCAGCATCTGGCCCACTCCCGACACGCAACTGCTCAGCAAACCGAGTCAATGCTGTCACAAATTGGGCGTGAATATCTTCGTGCACGAACAGCCGCGACCCCGCAGCACACACTTGGCCGCTGTTGCCAAAGATGCCCATCGCAACGGCGGGCACGGCCTTCTCGAGGTTTGCGTCGGGAAACACGATCACCGG
>JAAZFP010000363.1 GCA_012511645.1 Microbacteriaceae bacterium | reverse complement strand
CGCCACCCGAGTTGTGGCAGCGAATGCTCATGTTTGTGGGTGGCCTCGTACTGCTGGCCATCGCAACCGGACTCTATATCGGCAGCCACTTTGGGCCGGGGCCACGAGATGGGCTGATGACGGGACTCACCTCCCGGTTCGGCATTCCCACGTGGATCGGCCGCACCAGCGTTGAGGTCACCGTGCTCATCACCGGTTGGCTGCTCGGTGGCGACGTGTGGTTTGGCACGCTCGCCTTCGCGCTGCTCATCGGGCCGTTGTGCGGTATCACGCTACCGCTCTTCTCGGTAACCCGCCCCAACGCGAAAGCATCAAAACGCGAAGCCGACGTCGCGTAATTCGCGAGGTTAATCAGACCCGAAGTCACACAGCCACACAGCCACGAGACCTCGGACACCGCGCCGGCCAGGTCAGGTCAGGTCAGGTCAGGTCAGGTCAGGTCAGTCAAACATCTGGGTAGCAGCAAGCAGTTCTGGCGATTTGCGATCAAACACCGTGCCACCAAGCAAGATCCCGACTGCCAGCATGATGCCACCCCAGGCGACACCGAACACCAGCGCTACCACGTTCATGGTGAACGACGGGTCAGCAATGGCGATTGCCGCGCAGAACACGATCGGGGCGATGCACACCAGAATGAGCAGCATCGACAGCGTCTGCGAGAGCCCCGCGCCTCCGCCCTGCACCGCAGGCTGCGCGAAGGGGGTGTCACCGGGTCTCGTCGCCGGGTATGGCATCAGCGCAGAAAAGACGCTCGACACGCCCGCCGCGGTGAGCAACACCCCGAGGTTCAGGCCGATTACCGCGGGCAGCACCCGCCAGTCTCCACCAAACGTGACCGAAAGGCTTGAGCCAATTACCACGATCGGCAAACCAATGAGCATCACGGGCGCGAGACGGCCAGCACGGTCATGCGCGCCCTTGGTGCCGCTGGCAACATGCATCCAGATAGCGGTCGAGTCAAGGGCAACATCGTTGTGCACCGACCAGGCCAAGAGCAACAACATAACCGGCACGGGCAGCAGTGCGAGCAGCTGTGTATCGACACCAGCGACCCACAGCGCCACCAGCATCAGCACGGGCGCAAACGGAAGCGCGATGAGCGCAACGCGGTAGCGCGGGTCGCGACGCCAGTAGGTCAGGGCGCGGGCGGCAATCACCTCACGCGGATGTGCGGGGAAACGCTCAAACATTTCGAGCCCATCACGAGTCACACCGGCAGGTTCTGGGCGCTCCACGGTGGTGAGCGACCGCACCACGATCAGGTGCCAGATGATGAGCAACGCAAGAATGGTCACAAAGGTGAGCAACAGCGACGGCATCGCTGCATCAGCCCCAGACGTCACTGCCGCGTTCAGCCCCGCCGCCGGCGCACCGAACGGTGTCGCGCCGAGCAGCAACGCGGCGTCTCGGGTCAGGCTGCTTGTTGGCGAACGCAAAGCCTCGGTCAGCACAAACACCAGCACGGGCAGCGCAGCGAGCAACAGCAGCAGCCCGAGCCAGCGCAGCAGCGTCGCCGCACGACGAGACACGATGAGTCGGGCAAGCCCCGCGCTCACTCTCACGCACACCATGGCGAGCAGCACCACTGCGAGAGCGCTCAGCGCGGCAGTTGTTGGCACCTCTGCCCACTCGGGTCGCAGTGCTGCGAGCATAGCCATCCATGCGATCAACAAGAGGGTTGGCCAGGTGAGCACGGTTGACACGAACAGCGCCAGCGACACGGACCACGACGCGGCAGGAACCTGAGCAAACTGTCGTGGTTCGAGCGCGCTCGTTCGAGCAAAAAACGGCACGAAGAAGACCGCAATCAGCACAATCGCGATGATGATCGTGTCGATGAGCGCACGCTCCTGAGCGCTGCGAGCAAGCCAGTGCGGCAGCCATGCCGCCGCAAATGCGACCGCGAGCGCAGCCGCTCCGGTCACGAACGCACGAAACACCCGCCTCGGTCCCCCACGAAAGACCGACAGCAAGAGCGCTAGTCGGAGGCGGAAGAGCCGTGCAACCACTCGAGCCCCTTCCCCTCGTCTTGCTGCTCTGAGAGGTGACGGAATCGCTCTTCGAGGCTCACACCGTCACGCACCTCGTCGACGGTGCCCTGAGCAACGATCGAGCCGTCAACGATCACGACCACATGGTCACAAATGCGCTGAATGAGATCGAGGCTGTGACTCGACATGATGACGCTGCCACCACCCGCGACATACTTTTCGAGGATCTCGGTCACGTTTGATGCCGATACCGGGTCGATCGTCTCGTAGGGCTCGTCGAGCACGAGCACATCGGGCGAGTGGATCATCGAGCAGGCCAGACCGATCTTCTTCTGCATGCCCGCCGAATAGTCAGACACCGGGCGATCAAGCGCAGACTCGAGCGCGAACGCCTTCGCGAGCTCTGTCGCCCGCTGGGCCACCGTCGCTTGTTTCAGCCCCTGCAGCACACCCGCGTAGTAGAGCAGTTGGCCGCCGGTGAGCCGGTCGAACAGTCGCAGACGGTCGGGCAAGCTGCCAATGACCCGCTTCGCCGCGGGGCCGTCTCGCCACACATCAATATCGCCCACAGCGATGCGGCCAGAGGTCGGGCGATTCAGCCCGCTGATCATCGAGAGCACCGTCGTTTTGCCCGCACCGTTTGGTCCGACCACACCGGTCAACGACCCGGCGTGCACGTCAAAGGTGACATCTGCTGCGGCAAGCACCTGACCATAGGTCTTCGTGAGGGACTCCGCGCGCAGCACCACCGGGTTCTCAGCCGCCAACACGGCACGTTCGCGAGCCCTCGCGACCGAGGGAACGGGCACTTCAACTCGCGTCGTCGCACGTTTTGCATCGCCCGCTGCCGCTGATTCTTGAGGCTCATCAGGCTCAACCGCCTCGGCAGCTTCTGTCGGTTCAACACTGTCCAGCTCAACGATGTCTGGCT
>JAAZFP010000362.1 GCA_012511645.1 Microbacteriaceae bacterium | reverse complement strand
ATGCGCAACTGCTCGATACCGGGAAGCCCAGTACCGTTCGGGTCAATATCAATCACAGGGATGCTCCTTCAGCTCACAAACGCCAGGGAAAGGCGGACTTGCCAGCCAGGTGCACCCCGCGTCCCTCGGTACTCTGTGTTGGATGGGGAATCTTGATAGATCAGGTCTTGTAGAGCGGAGTGACGGCTTCGACTACGACTACGCAATGAACTGCTCGTGCGGGAGCGTTTCAGTTCTGTCAGCGGAGGACTATTTCGCCGAGGTCGATGGGGCTCACATGACGTGCGCACACTGTGGCGCCAGCATCCACTTCGGGATCGCCGTTGCCGCACTCCGTGATCAAGACGATCCTGCGCTTGATGACGAGGCTGTGACCCG
This sequence comes from Microbacteriaceae bacterium, assembly GCA_012511645.1. Lineage (GTDB taxonomy): Bacteria > Actinomycetota > Actinomycetes > Actinomycetales > Microbacteriaceae > Leucobacter. Next base: position 2,376 of record JAAZFP010000362.1, on the reverse strand, counting down.
TTTTGCCTGGTACCACACAAGCACTGAGCCGGGATGGCCGTCACCGGACTACGCCCACCGGTTTGTCGAGGAGATGGAACAGAACGACCATCGTCCGATAAAGCGGGATCACTACATCTCGTTTCACACGACGAAGGCGCTACACCTTGGCACCTACGAGACAGCAATCGAGAACATGCTCCGACGCATGCACGACGAGCACGACGGCGGTTCCCAGTTCTACCTTTACCGTGTCGCGCTCCGACTCCAACCAGGCCGCATCAACCCGGGCTATCGAGACGAAAACCACGATGAGGCAGCGCAGCTGAGCATCAGCGACCTCGACAGCGACGACCTCGACGCCGTCCGGTACCTCAACGTCCACGAAGGAACAGGCGTCCTATCGCTCGCAATCCGCCCCGAAGCCGTTGATGCTGTCCAGCGCATTGCTATCCCGCCTTACGACCTCACCTTGCCTTTGATCCCTCATCTCCTCGACCGAGATTTCAAGGATCTGGCGCAGGCTAAGGGTGAGATGGAAGCAGCGCAGGCGAAGGTCGAATCGATCCCGCACGGTCGTCGCCGGATGATGTACTTGGGCGTCTATGATGATCCGGGCGGCCTGGCGAAGAAGGCTGGCGATCTTGAGCATCGGTACATCGATCTGTGGAATCAACTCGAGTGCCGACTGGCTGAAAACTACCTGCCGGGAGTACCGCCGTCCATCCAGCAAGATTTCAACGAAGCGATGGCCAGCTGGAGGAACGCTAGTCCAACCGTTGATCCCGAAGGATTCGCTTCGAGATATCGATCGATGGCCGCTCTGCTCGAAAGGAGCGCCGACGTGATCGGTGAGGTCTCTCGCCAGCCTTGGTGCGACCTAAGCGCTTCCTGACTCAACGGACGTAGCCGGAGACGGGAGCTCGCCTCTATAGCGTCTCACCGAGGCCCAGAAGGAAGTTGACCCACGCCACACCGGCTCCGGCGAGGGCGGCGGTGCCGAGGGCCACCCAGGCTCCGAGTCGGGCTTTGGTGGCGGTGTGAGGGTTCCCTGTTGAGGAGGCGATTGCCCAGATGATCGCGGAAACGATCAACATGAGTACGGCGATGATGAGTGCGAACATCAGCAGCGCACCGATCACCGTGCGGAGATCTTCGGCCGCGCCGACGCCGCCGAAGTCGGGGAACACGTCCATCAGCGCCCACCTCCGCCCAGGGTGCAGGACGCTCGTGAGGTGTTGCCGCCGGTGATGCCTTCGGCGTCGTGGTCGGTGAGCCATTGGTCGGAGTCGATCGCGGGTTGCCCAGTCCCGCCGGGCCGGATTTCGAGGTGGAGGTGGGGTCCGGTGGATTTCCCGGAGGAGCCGACATCGCCGATGTGCTGGCCGGCGGTGACGGTCATGCCTTCGGTGACGTGGATGCCGTGTTCCCACATGTGCGCGTAGTAGGACGCGACCCGTTCTCCGCTGACGGTGTGCTCCACGATGATGAGTCCGCCCCAGTTGCCGGTGTATCCGGCGTGGGTGACGATTCCATCGGCGACGGCGTAGATCGGGGTGCCGTCGGCGGCGGCGAAGTCGCTGCCCGAGTGGAACGCGGTCTCGAATGTGATCGGGTCGGTGCGCCACCCGAACGGGCTGGTCCGCACCCAGGAGCCCTCCGGCAACGGGAACACGACCCTGGTGGTCTCCGGCACCACCGCCTCACCGCTTCCACCGCCGCCGGTCGATGGCGCGGGGCGGGTGAGGGCGGTGAGGATCGCGTCGGCGACAGGCTGATAGTTCTGATACCTGTCCGGGTACGCCGACACCTCGACGGCTTGCGCGGCACTGCCTGGGTCGAGCTGCTGCCACCCCGGAATGTCCAACAGTCCTCGGGGGCTCGGGTAGTTGGGTCCGGCCGGTCCGCCGTAGAACGCGCGGGCTTGATAGTTCGGGTCCATGAGCTCCGCGACGGTGCCCCACCCGGCTTGCGGGCGCATCTGGAACAGGCCGAGCGAGTCATGATCGGAGGCATCGCCGTCGTTGGGATAGTCCGCGGATTCGGGGTAGGTGCCGGTGTTGGCGAGCATCCGCAGGTGTGACTCCGTGAGCGCCGCCATCAACGCGATCACCACGCCTGGACGCCCTACCCCATCAACTTGTCCGCCGACGGTGATGATGGTGGCGGCGTGGGTGAGTTGCTGACGGTTCAGCGTCACCGTCTCACCGTTGCGCGTGGTCGCGGTCAACGAGTCAGGGATCGGCCCCACGATCAACGACCCCGGCGCACACGCGGCGACGGCGGGGTTGGCGAGGACGGCGACGGAGAGGCGCACGGTCGCGGGGCCGAAGCAGACGGCGGCAACGGTGAGAGCGGCGAGGAGCTTCTTCAGCATGGTCGGTCCCCGCAACGGGT
>JAAZFP010000361.1 GCA_012511645.1 Microbacteriaceae bacterium | reverse complement strand
CGTCTTCACCTCGTTTGGTGATCATCTGAGGGCCTTCTTTCATCGCTGCAAGGATCATTTCACTCAGCCGCGCCTTGGCATCTTGCACTGGCCATCGGCGAATCGTATTGCGCATATGCCACCCCCTTTCCAAACTGACTAGTGAACTGACTAGTTAAAGAAAGAGAATATCAGCTGTACACAACGGCTGAGAAGCCTAATGTCGCGCGAGTCGCCACTTGGGTGACGCATCGCCGGTCTGATCGGCGCGATGCACCCGACCCAGGAGTTCGAGCTCGGCGAGCACTCCCCTCACTTGGTGTGGGGCGAGACCCGCAGCAGTCGCAATTTCAGCGAGCGTGCGCGACCCGCGAAGCGGCAGCGCATCACGAACCCTGCGCTGCCACTCACGCTCACGGGTGTTCGGCTCATCGGCAAAGATCTGCAGCTCATCACTCACACCCGCCAGTTCGCAGGCCTCACGCACGTTCGTGATCATCTCGGCCCCGTACTCACGCATCAATCGGTGGCACCCTGCCGAGGTTGCAGAGGTGACTGCCCCGGGCACCGCGCCAAGTGCACGCCCGAGCTGTGCCGCATGTCCGGCCGTGTTGATGCTGCCAGAACGGACTCCGGCCTCGGTCACCAACGTTGCCCCAGATAAGGCCGCAATTAACCTGTTTCGTTGCAAGAACCTCCATTTGGTGGGTGCAGAATCAGGGATCATCTCTGCGCACACCAGTCCCTCAGCCGCGATGCGGTCAAGCAGCGGTGCATGCGGGCTCGGATACGCACGGTCAGCACCCCCGGCAACGATGGCGATGGTGGGCGCACCTGCGGCGAGCGCAGTGCGGTGTGCGACCGCATCGATGCCGTATGCAGCTCCTGACACGATGGTGAGCCCAGCCTCACTGAGACCCTGCACGAGTTCAGCGGTGATATGGGTGCCGTACCCGGTTGCGGCTCGGGCTCCGACCACACTGATGGCGGTACTTCGAAGAAGGGTGAGGTTGCCACGGCACCACAGCATCGTCGGTGCATGCTGATCGAGCTCATCGAATTGCGCAGGCCAGTTGGGGTCACCGGGTATGACCACACGCAGACCAGCGGCAGCAGCTCGCTCGATATCGAGAATGGTCTCAGGCTGCTTCAGCCTCTGCTCCCACCGACCGAGCGCTTCTGCGACTGCACGAGCGCTGATCGTGCTGCCGTGTTCGCGAAGCAGAGCCGTGACATGCTGCGGGCTGACGGATCGCATCACGAGATGGAGCGCGTCTTCGGCACCGACCGCCGCAATGAGGCTGCCTGCCACCCCGTCACCGGGATCGCAGCTGCGCGACCATATGATGCGGGCAAGCAGTATGTTGGCTCGCTCCCGGCTGAGCGTCGCTGGCTCGCCGAGTTCAGCATGTGCACCATCGATCTGCGCAAGCAATCTCTCGATTCGCGCATCGGCGGGAATGACATCACCAAAGATGTTGATGGGGCTCATATCGCTGCCCCGTTGCGAAGGGTGAGCGCCTGACGAATCTCGTCGCGCTCGGGCCTGGGCTTCCCTGCGAGGTCAGCGAGGGTCCATCCGAGGCGCAGGGTGCGCTCGTACCCACGCATCGAGAGCGCTCCGCGAGCGTAGGCACGATCAATCACTGCGGTCACGCTGCGTGGCGGCCTGTTCTCTGCCGCGAGCAGCCACGAGCTTGCCACTTCGGCGTTCACCCGCCAGGGAGTGTGACGCAGCCGCGTTGCCGCGCGGGTACGCGCAAGAATGACGCGTTCACGAAGTTCGCTGCTCGTGGGGCGTGCGCTGTCATCTGATTCGAGCAGCATGCTGGGCACGCGGCGCACGGTGAGCCGCAGGTCGATTCGGTCACTGAGCGGGCCCGAGATTCGGCCCAGGTAACGCACGCGCTGACTGGGGCTGCACCGGCACGGTTCAGCACTGTCGAGCGAGTCAGCGTACCCGCACGGGCACGGGTTTGCCGCGATCACCACTTGCATCTGTGCGGGAAGCACGGCGTGCATGCGGGCGCGGTGCACCGAAACGTGACGGGATTCGATGGGTTCTCGAAGTGCGTTGAGCGCATCACGCGAGAACTCAGGGGCCTCATCAAGAAACAGCACTCCACAGCAGGCTTGGGTGACGGCCCCGAGGTGCACGCCCCTCGAATCTCCACCACCGGTCAGTGACACCTGGGTCGCGGTGTGGTGCGGTGCGATGAAGGGCGGTCGGCGCACCAGTTCGGTGAGCGTGGTACCTCGCAAAGAAGCGATGCTGCTGGCAAGAATTGACTCTTCGGCGGTCAGGTCAGGAAGAATCGTTGCGAGGCGTGTGGCGAGCAGCGTTTTGCCCGATCCTGGCGGCCCGACCATCGACACATGGTGTTTGCCAGCTGCTGCCACCACCAGAGCTTCGACGGCCTCTGGCTGCCCGATGACATCGCTCATATCGTGCGTTCCTTGGGACGACGCCGACGAGGTCTCGGTTGCTGGCGACCCGCCCGAGGCGTTTCCGACGTCATTCGCGGTCTCGGGGGTTGCGATGTGCCACCCCTCAGACTCACCGCGATGCCACGCGACCGCGCCCCGAAGGGAGTGCGCGGCGATCACTTCGATGCCGGGTACAAGGGCAGCTTCTTGTGCGTGCGCCGCCGGCACCATGACCTGCGCAAAACCTAAGCGGTGCGCGGCGAGCACCGCACTCAGCAGCCCGGGTGGGCGGCGCAGCCCGCCGTCGAGGCTGAGTTCGCCAATGTGCGCGACCCGTTCGAGATGGTCTGCGGGCAGTTCCGATGAGGCGGCGAGCGCTGCGAGCGCAATCGCTAAGTCAAAACCCGAGCCCTGCTTGGGCAGCGCAGCTGGGCTGAGGTTCACGACGAGAAAGCGTTTGCTCAGTGAGAGTCCCGCCTGCTGCGTGGCGAGTCGAACGCGCTGTTTCGCTTCGGCAAGCGCCGTGTCTGGCAGACCGATGATCGCCATGCCCGGTAGCTGGTTCGACACCGCCGCCTCGACCTGCACGAGGGTGCCGTCAAGCCCGGTGAGGGCGATTGCCGCGGCGCGGCACACTCCCGCGCTCACCAGATGCCTCGCAGGTGCTCAATGGTGGGATCGGCGTCACCCTGCAGGGTCACCCCAACCGCATCGATGCGCAGTGATCGCGCCCCGGGTTGGTGACCGTGCACCCAAGCGAGCAACAGCTTTCGCAGGCGGGAGGCTTTTTGCGGGGTAATCGATTCGAGCGGGTTGCCAAACCCTGAACCGCTTCGTGTCTTGACTTCGATACCGATGACGACGCCGCGGTGCTGCATCACGAGATCAAGCTCGCCGAGGCGTCCGAAGCGCCAGTTCTGGGCGAGGAGTACATACCCCTGGGCCTCAAGGTATCGCGTGGCAAGGTGCTCTCCCTGCGCACCGATCCGTTGGTTATGGTGCGCAGGTGGAGGCTGAGTGGTGACAGAAGAAGTGGTGATCTGGGTCATGCGCCCAGCATCGCCCGCGGGACCACACTGCCATCAGCGAGCCAGCACATCTGTGGATAACTCCACCGTTTCGACCCCTGTGGACGACGAATGCAGCGCAGCCCGCACAGGCCGCGGCACGCGGATTAGCGGTCGCCGAGCGACAGGTCTTGCGGCAGCTTCAGTTCGCGTGCCGAGAGCTCTTCGACGTTGACGTCTTTGAAGGTGAGCACCCGCACCGATTTGACGAAGCGATCAGAGCGGTAGACATCCAACACCCACACGTCGTTCATCTGCAACTCAAAGTAGAAATCGCTGCCTGCGTCTTTGCGCTGCAGCTCAACCTCGTTGGCGAGGTAGAAACGGCGCTCGGTCTCAACCACATAGCGAAACTGTTGCGCGATATCTCGGTACTCGCGAAACAGCGAGAGCTCAGCCTCACGCTCGTAATCTTCAAGGTCGTCGTCGTTCATCGAGTCCATCTTAGCCGCCTCACCGGCGACACTCTGAGAACGTCTTCACAGCTTGACTTATTCGAAAGTTTGTTCGAATATAACTCTCATGAATCAGCGCGCAACGGTGCAGCAGTTGCAGCAGCGCATCGCTGAAATGCAACCGCTGCGACTCGACACGGTGGGGCTTCCCACGCCTATCGAACTGCGCCCACTCTTACCGGGTGGCGCGCTGCGCAAGGGCGCCACGACGTCGGTGCACGGCTCGGTGCAGCTGGCCCTCGCGCTCATCAGCGCCGTGTCGAAAGACGGTGGGTGGTGCGGCGCGGTCGGCCTGCCGCACCTGGGGGTTGAGGCAGCAGCAACCCTCGGCATTCGCCTCGACCGGTTTGTGCTCGTTGGCGACCCCGGCAGGCACGCGCTCACGGTGACGGGCATGCTGGGCGAGGTGCTCAGCGCGCTCATCGTGCATCCCACCGGCCAGGTGAGCCCCGGCGAGAGCGAACGACTCGCAGCGAAACTGCGCGAGCACGGCACCGCGCTCATTGTGCTGGGTGACTGGCCTCGCAGCGACAGCTCGCTGCGGGTCACGGGTGCCCGCTGGTCAGGGCTCGGTCAGGGGCACGGCCTGCTCGACACCCACGAGCTCACGGTGCGCTCACATGATCGGCGCGGCGGCCGTCAGCACACGATCTGTTTTCACCGAGGATGCCTGGTTACCTCGCTGCCCCGCCTCGGCGAGGTGAGCACATGACCACCATCTCGCACCACCCAGAGCGGGTGCTCGTACTGTTCGTTGGCGCTTGCCTGATCGAGCATCAGGCAGCACCGCCCAATCCTCACACACCGCCCGATCCGCATCGCATCGCGCGGTCGCGCCTCTGGCGAGAGGTGATCACCGCGGTGCGGCAGGTGGTGCCCGAGGTTGCAACCGTGCGTCCCGGAGTGTGCGCGATGCGAGCCCGCGGGCCCGCACGCTACTACGGCAGCGAGGCAGCGGCCGCTCGCGCGATCATCGATCGAGTCACCGCTTGTGGCACCGATCTCGCCGACGAGCTCACACGGCAACTCGCCGAGCACACCGTGGTGGGTGCCGCGGCGAGCAGTTTCGCGGCGCAACTGGCCGCGCTGCTCCCTGGGCACACCGCACACGAACACCCCCATCTCAATCACCCCGCACCGGCGGTGCGCACCGTCGACACTGACCACACCGCAGCATTTCTGGCGCCCATTGCCATCGGCCAGGCCGTGCCCGATGAGCTTGCGCAGACCCTCGCACGCCTCGGGGTGCGCACCCTCGGTGATTTTTCCGCACTGCCTGAGGCCTCGATTCTGCAGCGGTTCGGCCGCTCTGCAGCGGCTGCGCACCGCAGAGCGCGGGGCCTGGGCGAAGCGCACGCGGCCGAAGTGACCCCGCACGCGGCCGAGCGAGAGCTCGTGATCCGAGTTGAGTTTGAGCCACCGCTTGATGGCAGTGACCAACTCGCCTTTGCCTGCGCCGAGCCCGCAGAGCAGTTCGTGCGGGGGCTCACCAGCGAACGCCTGGTCTGCACCGAACTGCTCGTCACCCTGCATGACGACCTCGGCGCGACCCATGCTCGTCAGTGGTCACACCCCGCAAACTTCACCGCGGCAGACGTTGTCAACCGCATCCGCTGGCAAGCGGCAACGCTGCCCGCGGCGCACGACCGCGGCGGCGCCGGCATCGGCGCGGTCAGCATCGCCCCGGTGAGCACGGCACCTGCCGCCGCGCACGAGCCGGGGCTGTGGAGCGACGCCCCCGATGAGCGCATTCACCACCAGCTCACCCGGGTGCAGAGCTTGCTCGGCCCCGACCGGCTCGGCACCCCGAGGCTCACCGGGGGCAGGCAGAGCGCAAACCGCCAGACGCTGGTGCCCTGGGGCGCCTCTGCCCCACCACGCAGTGCAGCGCGCAGCACCTCCGACGGGCCGTGGCCCGGTCACCTCGGTGGCGCCACCCCGAACAGTGTCTTTGCCCCACCTCCCCAGGTCACTCTCGTCAACGCGCAGGGCGAGAGTGTGACCATCGACCGCGATGAGCTGCTCAGCAGCACGCCCGCACTGTTTGGTGCGCACGATGGCAGCAGCACACGCACGGTGCAGGCGTGGTCAGCGCCGTGGCCGTTGCGCGAACACTGGTGGGCTGCGCACGCCGAAGCCGTGCACCGCTTGCAGGTGGTACTCGACGATGGTGACGCCTGGCTGCTGCGATTCACCGACCGGCAGGGGTGGTGCGCCGAGGGCAGGTACGCCTGATGTCGCTCGAATACGCAGAGCTCCACGCTCACTCGCACTACAGCTTTCTCGACGGCGCGAGCTCTCCCGATGCACTCGTGCACGAAGCCGCCCGGTTAGGCCTTGCGGGGCTCGCGATCACCGACCACAACGGGCTGCAGGGAGCACCGCGATTCGCCGAGGCTGCGCTCGAACACCCAAACCTTGCGACGGTGTACGGCGCAGAACTCTCGCTGGGCCTCACCAGCGGGCAGCCGCAGGCGCCCGACCCCGACGCCACCCACCTGCTCGCGCTGGCCGAGGGCCTCAGCGGATATCGCCGCCTGTCACTCGCCATCACCGAGGGGCAGCTCGCTGGCACCGAGAAGGGCGTGCCGAGATTCGATCTCGAACAACTGGCCGCCGAGGCCAACGGCGAGTGGCTGGTACTGACGGGCTGCCGCAAGGGTGCAGTGCGGCGAGCGTTGGCTGGTGCGGCCAACCGCGCCGATGCCGAACGCGATGCCGAGCGCGAGCTGCGCCTGCTCATCGATCTGTTCGGCAATGACCGGGTGTGCGTCGAACTCACCGACCACGGGCATCCCGGGGATGATGTGCGCAACGACCGGCTCGCGGCGCTGGCCGCCCGCGTGGGAGCCCCCACCGTCGCCACGCCCGCCGCGCACGCTGCCACACGGGCAGACACCGAGCTTGCCGAGGCCGTCGCGGCGATCCGTTCGCGCCGCTCTCTCGTCGAGCTCGACCCGTTTTTGCCCGCATCGGGCGGCGCCCACCTGCGTTCGGCACGCGCCATGCTGCGGCGCTTTGCCAGGCACCCAGACGCCGTCACCCGCACCGCCACGATCGCCCGTCAGCTCGCGTTCCCGCTGCGCGCCGCAAGCCCCAGGCTGCCGCGACTCGAGGTGCCCGACGGCCACACTCAGATGAGCTGGCTGCGCGAACTGGTGCGTCAAGGCGCCGAGCGGCGCTACCACCCACTTACCGACGCGATTCGCGCGCGGCTCGAGAACGAGCTTCAGGTGATCGAACAGCACGACTTTCCGGGCTATTTTCTGGTCGTTTATGACATCGTGCAGTTCGCGCGCGGGCGCGGCATTCTGTGCCAGGGTCGAGGATCAGCCGCCAACGCCGCCGTTTGCTATGTGCTCGGCATCACCGACGTTGACTCCATCTTTTTCGGGCTTCCTTTCGAACGCTTTCTCAACAGTCTGCGCGAAGAAAAACCAGACATCGACGTTGACTTTGAGAGCGACCGCCGCGAAGAGGTCATTCAATATGTGTACGCGAAATACGGCCGCCGCAGTGCCGCACAGGTGGCGAACGTCATCAGCTATCGACCGCGTGGTGCCGTGCGCGACGCGGCAAAGGCCCTCGGCTACAGCGCTGATGAGCAGCGCGCGTTCAGCAAGCTCACCGAACGACGAGGGTCATTGCCAGCCGCAGACAACTCCAGCAGCAGTAGAGGCAACGGTAACGACAGTGGCGAAGGTGGCCCCAGCGACAGCAGCAGGCTGCCCGCAGCTGTGAGCGCCCTCGCGAATCGCCTCTTGACGGCGCCCCGACACCTCGGCATTCACTCGGGCGGCATGGTGCTCACCGACCGCCCGGTGAGCGAGGTCTGCCCGATCGAACACGCGCGCATGCCGGGCCGCACCGTGCTGCAGTGGGACAAAGACGACTGCGCGTCAATGGGGCTCGTGAAGTTCGATCTGCTCGGCCTCGGCATGCTGAGCGCGCTGCAGGTCGGGTTTGATGCGGTCGAGGCTGCTACCGGTGAACACTGGACACTCGCAACCCTCCCCAAAGAAGAGCAGGGAGTGTTCGACATGCTCTGCCGAGCAGACGCAATCGGGGTGTTTCAACTCGAAAGCCGCGCGCAGCTCAACACGCTGCCGCGCCTGAAACCGCGCAGCTTCTACGACCTCGTCACCGAAATCGCACTCATCAGGCCGGGGCCCCTGCAGGGCGGGGCGATCCACCCCTACCTGCGCCGCCGAAGTGAGAAGGAACCGGTCACCTACCCACACCCCCTCCTCGAACCAGTGCTCAAGCGCACCCTCGGCGTGCCACTGTTTCAAGAGCAGCTCATGCACATGGCGCAGGCTGTGGGCGGCTGCAGTGCGGCCGACGCTGACCTGCTGCGCCGCGCCATGGGGTCAAAGCGCGGGCTCGTGAAAATCGAGACGTTGCGCGACAAACTCCTCACCGGCATGCGCGACAACGGCATCGACAAAGAGACCGCCGCCCGGGTCTACGCGCAGATCGAGTCGTTCGCCGACTTCGGTTTCGCTGAGAGCCACTCCATCAGTTTCGGCCTGCTCGTCTATGCGAGCGCCTGGCTCAAACTGCACTACCCCGCCGCGTTTCTGATGGGTCTCCTGCGCTCACAGCCCATGGGGTTCTACGCGCCCCGCACCCTCGTCGAAGATGCCAGGCGGCACGGCGTTGAGGTGCGACCGGCAGACGTGCAGCAGGCCACCGTCGAAGCCTCGCTCGAGCTCCTCGACCTTTCGCAGGGTGCGCTGCCGCTCGACTTTGCCACGGGGCAGGCCCCGGCTCAGCCGCCAGACCAGCCCGGGGCTGACTCTCTTGGCGCGACAGATGAAGGGAACGCTGAAGCCAACGCTGAAGCCAGTGCGGCCGACTCTGCCGGCACAAGCCCGGCCGACACCAGCGCTGCCCCACCAGCGGCCGCGCCCACCGGCATCGATGCGTGCCTACGATCGACACAGCCCCCGGTTACCTCATTCGATGCCTCAGCGCCCGACACCTCGATGACCCATCGACGCGACGGCGCGTTCGCGGTGCGGCTGGGGCTCGCAGACATTCGAGGCCTCGGCCGTGATGCCGCAGACCGCATCACCAGGGCCAGACACGATGGCCCATTTCGCGACCTCGCCGATCTCGCGCGGCGTGCCGACGTAAATAGGGCGCAACTTGAAGCGCTCGCCGCAGCCGGAGCCTGTGAGGGGCTCGGCATCGGTCGCCGCGAGGCGCTCTGGAACGCAGCCCCCGCGGCCGACAACCGCGAGCGCTATTTGCCGGGCGTGGCCGTGCATGTGCAGCCACCGCTGCTGCCGATGCTCACCGACGCGGAGCAGACCGCACTCGATCTGTGGACCACGGGAGTCGTCGCGGGCACACACCCGCTCGCGCTGCTGCGCGACCACCTCGACGGCGCGGGAGTCACCCGATCCGACGGGCTTCGAATGCACCCGAATGGCACCCAGATTCGCGTCGCAGGCCTCGTCACCCACCGGCAGCGCCCCCGCACTGCGAACGGCATCACCTTCATGACACTCGAAGACGAGGCTGGCACCACCAACGTGGTGGTGTGGTCGCAGGTGTGGCAGCACTGGATCGCCGTCGCCAGGCACGCGCCCGCGCTGATCATCACCGGCATGCTCGAACGCAACCCCGAGGGGGTGACCAACATCATCGCCGACCGCTTCGAGCGACTCACCGCCCCACCAGCCGTCTCGTCGCGAGATTTTCGCTGAGCAGGTGCAAAACCTGGCAGCTGAGCAGATACCCAAGCAGCAGGCAGAGCAACGGGGCGAGCAAGAGGCTCGGCCAGCAACCCAGTAGGCTGGCGACGTGAGCACATCGACTGCACTTCTCACTGACCGATACGAGCTGACCATGGTAGACGCGGCGCTGGCCGCGGGCACCGCAGACCGGCCCAGCGTCTTCGAGCTCTTCGCGCGGCGCCTCGTCGG
>JAAZFP010000360.1 GCA_012511645.1 Microbacteriaceae bacterium | reverse complement strand
TGGCTGCACCCTGATTTGCGTGGCGCACGCGGTGTGCCACCCAGAGCGCGAGCGCGATGATGCCGGCGAAGACTACACCTGCCATCCACGGCAACAGGGTCGGTGCAATCGACGAGGTCGCGGTAGCGAGGGTACTGGCGCCATCATTGATCTGGCCACTGCCGTCAGCGAGACTGGTCGCGCCCGCTGCGAGGTCCCCGGCGCCCGCTGCGAGGGTCGTGGTGCCCTCGTCAAGCGTCTTAGCGCCCGTGCTGAGCTCCTGCGTGCCCTCTGCGAGAGACTTCGCTCCCTCATTGAGGGTGGTTGCGCCCTCGCTGAGTGTGGTCGCGCCGGTGCTGAGTGTCGTTGCTCCCGTGCTGAGGCGCTGCACGCCCGCGTTCAGGTCACCCGCACCGCTCGCCAGCTGTGCGTTGCCAGCAGCAAGGTTGCTTGCGCCTGCACGAACCTGCCCAATGCCGGAGGTAACCTGGGGCGGTAGCTGAGTGGTGCCAGGCCATTTCTGGCCATCGAAGGTGCCGCCGTTTACGAAGGCATCCATATTTTTGTTGACTGAAACAATTCCGTTAAGCACGGTTGAAAGGCCTTCTGTGGTCCTTTCCGCTCCCAGCGGGCTGGTTCCGGGGTAGAGGCCACTATCGGTGGTGCCACCATTGACGAGTAGATCCACTCCGCCGCCGAATACACCGGTTGGTTCCAGTGCGGCTGAGATGCCTGCTGAAGTTTGTGCAGCACCACCTGCTTTCGTATCTGCGGCAATCAGGAGCTGCAGTTCGCTTACAGTAAGTGTGCATTCCGAGCTCGCAGTAAGTGAGGCTGCGCTCACTTCACAGGTGGTGAGGACATCGGTCAGGTCGGCTGCGGCGGCGTTGGCATATCCTGCGGCGGAAGTCACATTGGACTTCACTCCGGTTAGACCATTCTCAATTCCCGAGGCAATAGCATGAGTTCCAGCAAGCGCAGCCGGAAGCTGTATGAAGTTGGCTTCCACACCTGCTGCGAGTGGACCCGTGCCGGTGGAAAGAATTCCGGAAGCAATTTTATTGTTGCCAGCAAGTCCAGCAGCGACCTCTGAGCTCAACTTATCAATGCCTGCGACTAAGCTCTGTGACCCACTCGCGGCGGAGCTTGCACCGGTCGAGAGCCGGCCCGCGCCTGCCGAGAGCTCGTAGGTGCCCGAGGTGAGTGTGTTTGCGCCCTCAGCGAGGGATGCCGCGCCTGCCTCAAGGTTTGTGGTGCCATCGGCGAGGCGGTTCGCGCCTGCGGCGGCGCTCGTTGCGCCCGCGCTCAGCTTCGTTGCGCCCGCAGAGAGATCCCCGGCGCCCTTGTCGATCTTTGCTGCGCCGGCCGCGAGGTCGCCCGCGCCTGTGTTGGCCTGACCTGTGCCATCGGCGAGCTGGCTTGCACCACTCGCAACGCTCGTGTGGGTGATAAAGAACATCGCGGTCATTGCCACAAGTAGCAGCGCCAGCACCGCAACGGTGATTTTCATACCGAGGCCGTGCTCGTGCACATTAGTGCTCGTCATTGAGTACTCCATGATCATGAGTGCCTGCACTGCGAACCCGGTGTTCGAAGTGGTGATCGACACAGACGTGGCTCTGATTCTGGGGCAGGTCAAACCTGACTTTGAAAAGGCAGTTCTCTACTCAGCAAAAACTCACAGGAAAATCCCGGGAACTGTTGTTGATGTTCTACAAAACTGCGCGGAGTTGGCCTGTCTGCTCGCACTGCGTGCTGTGCAGAGTGCGCAAGAATTGTGGTGTGCAACAGTCGAAAACAGACAAGGGTGGTGATCGCCGGCCAGAGGCATTTTCGGTCTCGCTGCCTGCCCTCGGTCTCGTCTTTGTGGGTGGGGCTCTTGGTGTGTTCGCGCGCGACGTGCTCGTGCATCTGCTGCCGGTCTGGTCGTCGATTGAGTGGGGCGTGCTCCTGTCGAATCTCGTGGGGGCGCTGCTGATCGGCGTTCTCGTGGAAGCGTTGCTTGAGGCTCGGCCACACACCGCCGCATGGCTCCATCAACTGTTTGTCATCGGGGTACTTGGTGGCTTCACGACCTATAGCTCCCTCGCGTTTGCGGCGTTCGCGTTGCTTGAGCAGGGCGAAGTGGTTGCTGCGCTCGCATATGTCTGCGGAACGGTTATTCTCGGTGGGCTGCTGACCTGGTTGGGCATGGTGCTCGCCGCCCGGGTGCGTGTCGCGCGCAGGGGCTGGGTGCCGCGTGGCTGAGGGCTGGTCGATTTCGCTCGCGCTCGTGACTGCCCTCGCGGGCGGCGCAGGGGCAGTGCTGCGCTTCGTGATCGATGCGCTGGTGAGTCAACTGTTCGCGCGGCGTGCGGCGCGCCGGGGGCAGGCGCCGGTGACGCTTCCGCTCGGGCTCTTGGTGGTGAACATGACTGGATCATTCGCGATTGGCGTGCTCGCGGGTGTCGCGCTGCAGGGTGGGGCGGCGTGGTCGGTCATCGGGGTCGGAGTGCTCGGCGGATGCACGACCTTCAGTGCCGCAAGCCTCGCCGCGGTGCAGTTGCTGCGCCAGCGGCGGGTTGGGCTCGCTTGCTTGGTCGGTGCGGGCCAGCTGTTCGCTGCCGTGTTGGTTGCCGGCGCTGGACTCTGGGTGGGGCGACTGCTCGGCGGGTAGGCGACCTCTGGCTGATGGGTGTAGAGTAGCGTCCAGTGACTTAAAGTCAATTTGACTATAAGTGTGATGGTGAATGAAACTCGAGGATCCGGAGGGAGGCACGCCGTGAACTATGCGCAGATGAGCGTGAATGAGCGCAGGCTCCTTCCGCCTGCGGTCGCGGTGTCGACGGTGGCGTTCGCGCTGCACCCACCGGCAGGCGCGCAGCTCGGCGAGGCGCACGATCTTGGCGTCACGCTCAGTGAGAGCACGCCGAACGGTGAGCTGCCCGCAGGCACGCCAGCGACGTTCTGGCTGCCACTGGTGCGTCGCACGCGCGCCCCCTTCGCCGGCGACTGGGCGCTGCCCGGAGGGCCGATCCCGTGGAACGAGACACTCGCCGACACCTCAGTGCGCACCCTGAACGAAGCCGTGCAGTGCGAGCCCGGGTATCTCGAACAGCTCTACAGCTTCGGGGCCGTCGAACGCTCCGCCCAGGCTCAGCGCCTCGTCACCATCGCCTACTGGGCGCTGTTTACCGAAGGCTCCTTCGACGACTGCGCGGTCTCAACCGGCGGGGATCCGAACGTCGCCTGGTTTTCGGCCGACCGGCTCCCACCACTCGCCTTTGATCACGGGGATATCGTCGCGCACGCGCTCGACCGGCTGCGCAGCAAGACCGAATACAGCACCGTCGCCTATCGGTTGCTGGGCCAGCACTTCACCTTGACGCAACTGCGCGAGGTGCGTGAGGCGATCCTCGGCGAGGCTATTGACCCCGCGAACTTTCGCAGACAGGCCCTCGCCCTGGGCCACCTTGAAGACACCGGCGCGATGACAAGCGGCGATCGCCACCGCCCCTCGCGCCTCTACCGCTTTCGTGAAGACACCCACCCCAACGCAAGGAACAC
>JAAZFP010000359.1 GCA_012511645.1 Microbacteriaceae bacterium | reverse complement strand
GTTCGCTACTGCAAGACACTTCTGCGGGGAGCATCGGCGCCCGCACCCTCAACGTTGACTGGATGATTTACCCGTCAGTACGAAACCTCCCGTCGCTTGCCACAGGTATGGGTCACGCGGTGTTTGGCGCCGTGTGGCCGCGCAACCCATGGTCGCGCGCTTACAAGAACGCCTCAGATTACGGTCGCCGCAGGCCCGCCGGGTGGCTCTCTGGCGCCGCAGTCATGGTGCAGCGCGACGTGTTCGAGACCATCGGAGGCTGGGACGAAGCGTACTTTCTGCACTTTGAAGATGTCGACCTCGGTTACCGAATCGGCCTCGCTGGTCGCACCAACATCTTCGATCCCGAGTTCACCATCAGGCACACCGGTGGCCACTCCTTGAAAAAGCACAGCACCATGGCTGAGCAAGCAATGACCGCGAGCGGCATTCGCTTTATGTCGAAGCGCTACAGCGGTTTCTGGCGATCGCCGCTTCGCTGGGTCAGCGTGCTGGGGCTCCGCGTGCGCGGCGCACTCAGGTCACGCCAAGCGAGCCGTTAGAGAACCCTCATCACTTCGCAGGCACTCGCAGTGACCTGTGTTGCAGCAAAGGGAGGCTAGTCACGGCGGTTTCTGCCCGCGCGCAGCAACACTCAGGAGGATGCTTTGGCCCGCAACATGCTTGTCACCGGTGGCGCCGGTTTCATCGGTTCGAACTTTGTGCACTACGTCATGGAGCACACGGACGACACCGTCACCGTGCTCGACAAGTTCACCTACGCGGGCAACGAAGCATCGCTCGCGGGGTTGCCCGAAAACCGAGTGCGTGTGGTGCGCGGGGATATTTGCGACGGTGAGCTCGTCGACCAGCTCGTGAGCGACACCGACATCGTGGTGCACTACGCGGCCGAGTCACACAACGACAATTCACTGCACGACCCGAAGCCGTTTCTCGACACAAATATCATCGGCACCTACACCCTGCTCGAGGCAGTGCGACGCCACGAGAAGCGTATCCATCACATTTCCACTGACGAGGTCTATGGAGACCTCGAGCTCGACGACCCCGAGCGTTTCAACGAGCACACCGCTTACAATCCTTCCTCACCGTACTCATCGACGAAGGCAGGCAGCGACCTGCTCGTGCGGGCCTGGGTGCGATCCTTTGGGCTGCAGGCAACGATCTCCAACTGCTCAAACAACTACGGCCCACGGCAGCACGTTGAGAAGTTCATCCCCCGCCAAATCACCAACATTCTGATTGGTGAACGGCCCAAGCTCTACGGTGAAGGGCTCAACGTGCGTGACTGGATTCACGCTGACGACCACTCCTCTGCGGTGCTACGCATCATTGATCAGGGTCGACTCGGTGAGACCTATCTGATCGGCGCAGACGGCGAGAAGAACAACAAGGACGTGCTCGAGCTCATTCTCGAGACGATGGGCCAGCCAACAGACGCCTACGAACACGTCGTCGACCGCCCAGGCCACGACCTGCGTTATGCGATTGATCCCACGAAGATTCGCGATGAACTCGGATGGGAGCCCGCCTACTCCGATTTCACTGCCGGACTCGAAGCAACCGTGCAGTGGTACCGCGACAATGAGGCCTGGTGGCAGCCGCAGAAGGCGGCGACCGAGGCGAAGTACCGCGAGCAGGGTCAGTAACCATGACGAAGCCGCTTGCCGTTCACGAAACCACCATTCCGGGCCTGGTACTGCTCGACCTCCCCGTACACGGCGACAACCGAGGCTGGTTTAAAGAGAACTGGCAGCGCGAGAAGATGGTGGCGCTCGGCCTGCCCGACTTCGGCCCCGTGCAGAACAACATCTCGTTCAATGATTCGCGCGGCGCGACACGGGGCATTCACGCTGAGCCGTGGGACAAGTATGTATCGGTCGCCACGGGGCGCATCTTTGGCGCCTGGGTCGACCTGCGCGAGGGCGATTCCTTCGGCGCAGTGTTTACTGCCGAGCTTGGCCCTGACACCGCAATCTTTGTGCCACGCGGGGTGGGCAACAGCTACCAGACCCTCGAAGACGACACCGCGTACGTTTATCTCGTGAATGACCACTGGAGCGCACAGGCCCAGGGCGAATACACCTTCCTGAATTTGGAAGACGAGACGGCGGCAATTCAGTGGCCGATTCCGCTCGGCGAGGCGGAACGCAGCGAGAAGGATCTCGCTCTTCCGAGGCTCGCCGAGGTCGTGCCGATGAAGCCGAAGCGCACCCTGGTGATCGGCGCGCACGGGCAGCTCGGGCGCGCCCTGCAACGGGCGCTGCCAGGCGCCGACTTTGCCGACCGCGCACGAATCGACCTCTGCAACGAAGAGACCCTCGACCGCGTGGCCTGGCAGGACTACGACACGGTCATCAATGCTGCCGCCTACACCGCGGTCGACGCAGCCGAAACCCCCGAGGGTCGAACCGACTGCTGGGATGCGAACGTCACCGGGGTCGCACGACTCGTGCGCCACGCTGCTGCGCACCGGCTCACCCTCGTGCATGTGTTAAGCGACTATGTGTTTGACGGCACCAAGTCGGGGCCATATGTCGAAACTGACGAGTTCGCGCCGCTCGGGGTCTACGGGCAAACCAAGGCCGCAGGCGACGCGATCGTCTCCACTCTGCCGAAGCACTACATTGTACGCACCAGTTGGGTGATCGGTGAGGGCAAGAATTTCGTGCGCACCATGGTTTCGCTTGCCGAACGGGGCGTTGACCCTGCGGTGGTTGATGACCAGATCGGTCGTCTGAGCTTCACCGAAGA
Source organism: Microbacteriaceae bacterium (assembly GCA_012511645.1). GTDB lineage: Bacteria > Actinomycetota > Actinomycetes > Actinomycetales > Microbacteriaceae > Leucobacter. The sequence goes on along the minus strand of JAAZFP010000359.1, from coordinate 1,130 downwards.
CATCGCCGCAGGCATTGTGCACCTGCTGGTGTCAGACGCCCACGCAGGCACCTACAACCTCAGCAACGAGGGCCCCGCGATGTCGTGGGCCGATATTGCCCGCGCCGTGTACGCGCATCTCGGGCACGATGCTGACCGGGTGAGTGGCACCTCGACCGAAGAGTATTTTGCGGGTAAGTCTGCGGCGCCCAGGCCTCTGAATAGTCAGCTCTCGCTCGAAAAAATTGCTGCCGCTGGCTTTGTGCCGCGAAATGCTCTCGCCGCGCTGCGCAGCTACCTCGACGAACGCTAACGCGACTTACGCTGCAGGGTCGACTACCGGGTGTTTCCAGCTGATGCGTGCCGCACGAGCGGCAAGACGTGAAGGAATCTTGCCGAGCTTCCCGCGAGCCCCGTGCCGTAGGCCAGTCACGATGAGCGTCAACAACGACCATTTGCCGCGAGCGCTCCAGATCGCGACCAGGTAATCAAGCAGCACATCGTTGCGAAAATCACGGCGAAGCAGCGGCTTCAGGGTGGGGTTCATACCATACAGCCGATTCAGCACGATACGGTTGCGCGCCCGGTAGTAGTAGCGAAACGGGCTCGACACTGCGACCATGCGCGGGCGCCCATTTGGCTTGTGCAGGCGCCGACCCAAGAAGTGCACATAGAGCGGGTGCCCAAAACCGTGTGGGAGCGTGAGGCCGCGCGCACAGATGGCCGCGAAGCCGGCCACCACAGCTCGCAAGTAGTACTCCGTGTCAATAAGGTCGATAAAGAAGTCTTCGCGCTGACCACCCAGCTCACGAATCGCGGCTGCGGGCATCAGCATGCCCGACTGGATCGGCCCATACGCTTCGAGGAACGCCTGACCGTAATCGGCTTTCGCCTGGGATGTCAACGAGTAGTACTCAGGGCACACCATCGCGACTCGCAGGCCAGCCTCTACCGCCCGATCATGCTCGTCAACAAGTGCATCAACGAACCCCGGGGCGACCCGCGAGTCCTGATCAAACGTCACCACGCACTCAGCGTCTGACAGGGCGTCTTCACACCCCCGATTGATCGCTGCCCCGATGCCACAAATCTCGGGCTGACGCAGCACGCGCACACCGGCCGCCTCGAGCTGCCGCAGCACAGGCTCAGAC
>JAAZFP010000358.1 GCA_012511645.1 Microbacteriaceae bacterium | reverse complement strand
GTGACGATCAGCCGCACCCTGTTTCGCAATGGCACGAGCGAGTACGCGATTAACGGAGAGGCGTGTCGCCTGCTCGACGTGCAAGAACTCCTGAGCGACTCGGGGCTTGGCCGAGAGATGCACGTCATCGTCGGTCAGGGACAGCTTGACGCGGTACTGCGCGCGACCCCCGAGGATCGCCGCGGGTTCATCGAAGAGGCCGCAGGCATTCTGAAGCACCGCCGTCGCAAGGAGCGCACGCTGCGCAAGCTTGACGCGATGGAAACGAACCTCACGAGGCTCAACGATCTGGCGGGCGAAATTCGTCGCCAGCTGAAGCCACTCGGCCGCCAGGCTGAGGTCGCGAAACAAGCGCAGGGCATTGCTGCCGAGGTGCGTGACGCGAAGGCACGCTTGCTCGCTGATGACGTGGCTCGGCTGCGGTTCGAGCTCGATGAGCTCGCGAAGGATGAGGCCGAGCGCCACAGCGAGCGGATCGTGCTGCAGGAGCAGCTGGAGCAGAAGCAGCTGCGCATCGCTCGCCTGGAACAAGAGCAGCAGAGCGATGAACTCGACGCAGCGCGCCGGGTCACGATTTCGCTCGAATCGTCGCAGAGCCGGCTGCGCGGGCTGCTCTCGCAGACACAACAGCGACTCACCTTCCTGGCGACGCAGGCTGAGGCCCCGGAGCAAGCGCACCGTCTCACTCGTGGTGCCGTCGATGAGGCTGTGGCCGAGCATCGCCGGCTCGAAGAGCTAATCCCAGCGGCTGAAGTGTCGTGGCAAGAAGCGGGTGATCTCACGCGTCGCGCGCAGCAAGCCCTCGACGCGATCGATGAGCAGATTGCCGAGCAGAGCGCGCTCGTGTCGAAACACGACCTTGAGCTCTCGAAGCTGCGCGGCCAGGTGCAGGCTGCCGAGCAACGTCAGCAGGCGGTCGCGCAAGAGCTGGAGCGACGCCAATTCGCGGTGCAGCAGGCGGAGCAGCGCGCCGAGGAAGCCGCGCAGCAGCTCTCTCAGTTTGAGCAGGGGCTCGACCACGCGGACACCCCCGAGGCCGGTCTTGACGACGTGTATCGAGCCGCCCAGGAGTCGCAAACTGCTGCTGAGCAGGCGCGCGATGAGTGCCGTGACCGACTGCACCAGCTGGAGCAGGAACGAGCGGGACTTGACGCGCGAATCAGCGCTCTCGCGCGATCCCTCGACCAGCGTGATGCCTCGGGGGCGCTGCTCGCCGAGTCACCCGCTGGGGTGAGCGGACGGGTCAGCGACCATGTGCGGGTGAAGAGCGGCTACGAGGCGGCGATTGGTGCTGCCCTCGGAGTCTTCGCCGACGCGCTGCTTGCCGACAGTTCGGCAGCGGCCGGCGAGGTCGTGATTGCGGCCCGCGAGCGTGACCTGGGTCGCTTGCGCGCGGTCATCGCGCACATCGAAGGGGCAGAACCCTCGGAGTCTCCCCGTATTTCTGGGCTTACCCGGGCCGGCGATGTGCTGCGTGAGGCGCCGACCGGAGTGCGCGGGCTCCTCGCCCGCAGCTACCTCGCCGAGACTGTCGAGGCTGCGGTTGCCGGCGCTGCCGTGCTGCGACGCGACTGGCCAGCGGAGACCTTCACCATTGTCACCACTTCGGGCGAGGTGCTCACACAGCACACGCTCACGGGAGGGTCAGGGCTCGCTCCCTCGCGCATCGAGCTCACCGCTGAGCTCGAGCAATCAGAACAGCGCCGTGAACAACTGCTCGGCGAGGTGGCCGACTGTGAAGCCCAGCTGAGTGAACTGCGCGAGGCAGCATCTCGCGCGAAGCTCGACGCCGAGCGGGCGTTCGCGGACCTGCGAACCGCCGACGCGCGCATCGCTGAGGTGGCCGAGCAGCGCAACCGACTGGCGGTTCGCGCAGAGGCAAGCGCTGCAGAACTCGAACGAGCCAGACAGGCGCTTGGTGAGGTGTCGGGCGGCGGAACCGAGGCGGGTGCCGAGGTCGAGCGTGCTGCGCGCGCCTTCGCCGAGGCCGAAGCGCGGCCACGGCCGATGCTGGATGCCGGTCAGCGTGACACCCACTTCACTGAGCTTGAGGCGGCGCGAGCCGTGGAGATTGAGCGACGACTGGCGCTCGAAACAGCCCGCGAGCGGGCGCGAGCAGCGTTTGCCACCCATCGCATGCTGGCCGAGCAGTTCGCTGCCGAGGAGCAGGCAGCAGAAGAAGCGGCGCGGCGTGCCGTGATGCGGGCCCGGCAGGTGCAGCAGGCAGAGCGGGTTGCTGAGGTGCTGCCCGCGATCCTGGAGTCGTGTGACCGGTCGCTGTCTGAAGCTCGCGTGGTGCAGCAGACCGCCGAACAGGCGCGAGCAAAACACAGCCAAGAGCTCACCCTGCTGCGCTCAGAAGAGTCTGAGCTGAGATCGCGCCTGCAGTCGCTGACCGATCGCGTGCACGGAGCGGAGCTGAAAAGCTACGAACGAAAGCTGCAGCTTTCCACGCTGCTCGAACGCGCCGGTAATGAGCTTGGTCTCGTTGAAGATGTGCTCATCGCCGAGTACGGGCCGGAGGTGCTGATTCCCGCACCAGAACAGCACGCGCAGACCAATGACGCCGAGACAGCCGAGACGAGTGAAGCTGCAGAGTCCAATGAGTCGTCGTCCCGAGAACATGCCGGTGACCCGGTTGACGAGGCGCCTGAGGTGCCCGCTGGGGTGCCGTTCGTGCGCGCCGAGCAAGAGCGACGACTCGCTCGCGCTGAGCGTCAGCTCACCGAGCTCGGCCGCATCAACCCGCTCGCGCTTGAAGAGTTCTCGGCCCTCGAACAGCGGCACGTGTTTCTCGTTGAGCAGCTGCGAGATCTCACCCGCACCCGCCAGGACCTGCTCACCATCATTGGTGACCTCGACGAAAAGATGCAGGGCATCTTCGCCGACGCCTTCGCCGACACACAGGCGGCGTTCGCCGAGGTCTTCCCGGTGCTGTTCCCCGGCGGTTCGGGTCACATTGAGCTGTCGAACCCCGATGATCTGTTGAACACCGGCATCGAGATGGCGGTGAAGCCCGCGGGCAAGAAGGTCGAGCGGTTGTCGCTGCTGTCGGGTGGCGAGCGCTCGCTGGCGGCGGTGGCGTGGCTGATCGCGATCTTCCACGCGCGACCGAGCCCGTTTTACATCATGGATGAGGTTGAGGCGGCCCTCGACGACGCAAACCTTGGCAGGCTCCTGCAGGTGTTCGAAGGGTTGCGCGAACACTCGCAGCTCATCGTCATCACCCACCAAAAGCGCACGATGGAGATCGCCGACGCGCTCTATGGCGTCTCGATGCGCCAGGATGGCATCTCTGCGGTCGTCGGTCAGCGCATCGGTCGCGAGGACGACTGACGCGAGCCGGTGACGGAAGCCGCCCGTGCTGGAATCATCCCTTTGGGTGATGCGCGTGGCACCTGTGGGTGATGTCCGCACGGGGTTCGGTTTCATAGCGTGGTCTGTACCGGGTCAGAGTGGCCCGAAGAAGGGATCACGATGATCGAGGCGACCCACCTCACGAAGCGATACGGCAGCAAGACCGCGGTATCTGACGTGAGCTTCTCACTGCAGCCGGGCCAGGTCACTGGTTTTCTCGGACCAAATGGCGCCGGCAAATCGACCACCATGCGCATGCTCGTCGGGCTCGACCGGCCGACGTCGGGCACGATCACTGTGCTCGGCAAGCCCTACGCTGAGCACCGCAGCCCACTCAGCGTGGTCGGCGCGCTGCTCGACGCGAAGGGGGTGCACCCCGGTCGCACCGCGCGAAGCCACCTGCGGGCAATTGCCGCAACCCACGGCATCTCAGACAAGCGAGTCAATCATGTGCTCGAACTCACGGGCCTCGAATCGGTCGCGAACAAGCGTGTTGGTGGGTTCTCGCTCGGCATGGGGCAACGCCTTGGCATCGCGGCGGCACTGCTTGGCGATCCGCAGGCGCTCGTGCTCGATGAGCCGGTGAACGGGCTCGACCCCGACGGGGTGATGTGGGTGCGCACCTTTGTACGGGGGTTCGCAGCAGAAGGCGGCACTGTGCTGCTCTCCAGCCACCTCATGAGTGAAATGGCGCAGACTGCGGATCATGTGATCGTGCTGGGCCGCGGCTCGGTGATCGCAGACGCGCCCATCACCGAACTGCTCTCGCACGGTACTGCGGACGGCCGCGGCGCTGTGCGCGTCTCGTCGCCCGACGCGATCCGCTTCGGCGAAGTGCTGCGCCAGCACGGCGCGCGCAGTACCCAGCACAGCGAGCGAAACGAACTCGAAGTGCTGGGCATGCCGGCAGAACGCGTGGGCGAACTGGCCGCCGAGCATCGCATCGTGCTGCACGCACTCACCACCGACACCCACTCACTCGAAGACGCCTATGTCGCGCTCACCCGCGGCGAGGTCGAATACGCCGCAGCCTAAGGAGCGACCATGTCATCCACACTCACCGCAGCCGCGGCCACATCATCACTCACTCTGCCGTCATCGAATTCACCCGCGCACCAGGGTCGGCCCATTACCACCCAGGCGTCGCTGTCATTTGACGGTGTCGTGCGCGGCGAATGGATCAAGCTGCTGTCACTGCGCTCGATCCGCTGGTCCGTGCTCGTCATGCTGTTGGTCAGCTGGGCCGGCGCCGCGCTGCTTGCCGTCGCGATCGCTGACCCCAGCATGGTCACACCCGAATCCCTCCCCGCCCTCGTCGCGCAGTCAGCTACGTTTGGCAGCAACATCACCGTGCTCATTATGGGCGTGCTCGGGGTGCTCGCTATCACGAGCGAATACTCGAGCGGACTGATCCTCTCGACACTCACCGCGGTGCCGCGCCGCACCCCCGTGTTCATTGCAAAGGCGCTCGTGGTTGCCGTCATCGCTCTCTCAGTTGGTGCACTCAGCACCTTTGGTGGTGGGGCAATCGCCGCGATGATCTTTGGTGACGGTGCGTTCGCCGCGCTCGTTGACCCTGAGGTGCTCGTATCGCTGCTCGGGGCATCGCTCTATCTGATGTTCGCAACCCTCATCGCGTTTGGTATCGGGGCACTGCTGCGCTCGGGCGCCGGAGCGATCGCGACGGTCGTGGCGCTGCTGTTCATTTCGACGCTCATCTTTCAAATCCTGTCGGTCACGGGCTGGGCCTGGGTGCCAGAGGTCGCGCAGTGGTTGCCGTCTGACCTTGGCTATGAGCTTTCGACCAGCCAGCTGACTCCTGCAGAGTTCCAGGGCGTGGGATACTGGGCGGCATTGGGTGGCCTGGCCGCCTGGGCCGCAGCGATGCTGATCCCTGCTGCGGTGCTGTTCAAGACGAGAGACGCGAAGTGACCCCATCACCCACGATCACCCCCGGTGAGCTGGCCATGCCACGCCCACCGGGGGTGTTTCGACGGTGGATGAGTGAGCACCCCCGCATCGTTGACTGGATCATCGTCGGCACCTACCTCTTCGGCGGCGCGCTCATGCTCCTCATCGATGTGGTGGCAGCCGCGAGCATGCAATTTTTCGAAGAGATCGATCCTGATGCTGCGGTGGATCTTGGACTTCGGGGTGCCGCGCTCGGCACGCCTTGGCTGGTCGTCGTGGCGGTGTGCATCGCCCTCGTTGCGCTGTCGCTCAGATATCGCCGACGTTACCCGCTTGCCGGCGTACTGGTCATCTCAGTGGTCATGTGCTTTGATGTGGGGCTCGTCGTCGCACCGAACTCCGTCGCGCTCATATTTCTCCTCTTCGCGGTGCCCATCTACCGTGGGGTGCGTGAAGCCTGGATCGGCTACGCCGCAGCCACCCTGTTCGGTGCAATGAATGTGCACCTCGGCAGCTTCATGGGTCTCATCGGGCCGACCGGTCTCCAGATAGCTGACGGTGGCTGGCTGGATGTTGACCGGTTCTCTGCCTCTATTCTGAACGCCCTCTGGTTGTTGACCGTCGTGCTCATCGGCATCAACCTCGGCAACCGAAAACGGTATGTGCAGGCGCTCATCGATCGTGCGCACCAGCTGGTGCGGGAGCGTGAACAGCGTGCTCAGCTCGCCGCAGCTGAAGAGCGCGCCCGCATCGCGCGAGAAATGCACGACATTGTCGCTCACTCACTCTCGGTCGTGGTGACCCTCAGCGAGGCGGCATCGGTGAGTGTCGACAGCCAACCAGCCGCAGCCAAGCACGCGATGGAGCGCGCTGCTGAAACCGGTCGGCAGTCCCTGCACGAGATGCGCCGGCTGCTCGGGGTGCTGAATGATCAGGACCGAACGGACGACACAGCGTTATCGGCATCGGGGTCGGGCTCAGCTGTTGACGCAACCGATGTGACAACGCCCGGCAGCCAGCCAAGCGAACTGCGCACGGATCAGCATTCGCGCGCCGAACACCCCGTCGCACTGACGGAACCACAGCCAGATCTCGCACAACTCGGTTCACTCGTCGATGGGTTTCGTGATGCGGGGCTCCACGTCACTGTGTCCGAACAGGGTGTCGCGCACGGTGACGCCTCACATCAGCTTGCCGTCTACCGCATCGCCCAAGAAGCGCTCACCAATGCCCTGCGGTACGCGGGGGCTGGTGCACACGTTTCGGTCACACTGACACACGACTCCACCGCAACAACCCTCACCGTCACGGACAACGGCTCGGTCAGTGCTGCGGGTTCACCGTCTTCGCCCCCGCCACTCGTAGGCAGCGGGCGCGGGCTCGCGGGTGCGAGGGAGCGAGCCAGACTCTTCGGTGGATCGCTTGACGCCAGCCCCCTCGGTCGCGGGTGGCAGGTGCGTGCCCACCTACCCACCGATCACCGCAGTGAAGAAAGAACCCTCGCATGACCCCATCACCAATTCGCGTGCTGCTCGTCGATGATCAAGCGCTTATTCGCACCGGCTTTGCCCTCATTCTGAGTACCGCGCGGGGCGAACCCGTGATCGAGGTCGTGGGCGAAGCCGAAGATGGGATCGAAGCGATCGACCTCATTGGCCGGCTCGCCGCAGATGATTGTGCCCCGCATGTGGTGCTCATGGATGTGCGCATGCCCCGCATGAACGGCATTGATGCGACGCGAACGATTGTGCAGCAGCAGCCAGACATCAAGGTGCTCGTGCTCACCACCTTCGACCTCGACGAATACGCGGCCCAGGCCATTGAGGCTGGTGCCAGCGGGTTCCTGTTGAAAGACGCGCGAGCCGCTGAACTCACGGCTGCGGTGCGAGCCGTCGCAGACGGCGACGTCGTCATGGCGCCGAGCGTCACCCGTCGGCTCATCACCAAGATGCGCGGGTTGCCCGCGGCACATGAAATGAGCGCGCCCGGCCAGCCCGATGAGGTGCGCGCTGAACCAGCAGCACCCGGTTCCGCACACACCGCTGTGCATCCCACTGAAACGGACCCCGCAGCCGCAGCGGCTCACGGCCAGGAAACAGCGAAGCTTGCGACCCTCACCGACCGCGAACGAGAGGTCTTCGACCTCATCGCCGAGGGGCTCTCGAACGCCGAAATTGGTGGGCGTCTGTTTCTCTCGGAGTCAACGGTCAAAACCCACGTCGGCAGGGTGCTCACCAAGCTTGCACTGCGCGACAGGGTGCACGCGGTGATCCTCGCCTACGAAACCGGTGTGCGCTAGGCGCAGCCAGGTCACGAGACGCTAACAACTGGGCGTCAAATGCGACATACCACGCCACAAGCACCCGATTGCTGGCTATTCTCTAGAAAGTGCCGCAATGTTGCGGCCAGACCCACACAGAAAGGTGTCATCCATGAAGATGATTTCCAAGCGCGCCACGGGTGCACTTGCGCTCGCCGCAACTGCAGCTCTGGTGCTTTCCAGCTGCTCGTCAGGTGGTTCTTCAGACGGCGATTCGGGCGAAGAAGCCTCGGGCGGCGACGGTCTGAAGATTGCAACGCTTCTGCCACACACTGGCTCACTCGGCTTCCTGATGCCACCGGTGCAGGCTGGTATCGCGCAGGCGCTCGAAGAGATCAACGCCGCAGGTGGCGTGCTCGGCCAGCCCGTTGAGATTGTTGTTGACGCCAACGAGGGCGACGGCAGCGACATCACCGTGGTCGAGAAGGGCGCAGACGAGGTCATCGCGAGCGGCGCATCGTTCGTGCTCGGCGCAATGAGCTCTTCACGCACCATGCACGTGGTCGACAAGATCACCGGTGAGGGCATCCTCATGGGGTCACCCTCGAACACGGCGACGCAGCTCAGCGGCATCAGCCCGAACTACTTCCGTACCGCTCCGCCGGACTCGGTGCAGGGCAGCGCGCTCGCCAACCAGATTCTTGCTGATGGCAAGAGCAGCATTGCCTATCTCACCTTCAACGATGACTACGGCACTGGCCTGCGCGACACCATTCAGTCGGTGACTGAAGCCGGTGGCGCCACCACCGTCTACGGCGGCAAGGGCGAAGGCAACGAGTTCCCCGTTGACCAGGGCACCTTCTCGGCTGAGGTCTCGGCTGCGGTCGCTTCGGGCGCTGACGCAGTGGTCGTGGTCACCTTCGACCAGATCAACGCACTGCTGCCCGAGATGCTCATTCAGGGCATCGACCCCGCCAATGTCTACCTCGTTGACGGCAACGCGAACAGCTTCGCTGACGTGGTTGACCTGGGCAGCGTCACCGGCATGCAGGGTTCGATCCCTGGCGCGCAGGCAAACGATGCGTTCAAGAAGCAGCTCGAAGGCATCTACGAGGTTGAGTTCAGTGGCACCCTCGAGAGCTTCACCTATGGACCCGAGGCATATGACCTCGTGAACATTGTGGCTCTCGCGGCTCAGAAGGCTGGCGCAACCGACTCGGCATCGATTCAGGCAGAGCTTGCAGCGGTGACCGGTGCAAACGGTGGCGAAGAGTGCAACACCTTCGCAGATTGCAAGGCACTGCTCGATGACGGTGGCGACATTCGTTACGTTGGCATGTCGGGCACCGGCCCGCTGAACAGCGACAACGACCCGTCGACCGCATGGATCGGCATCTACAAGTACGACGACACCAACACGCCGCAGTTCGTCTCGGCTGTTGAGGGCGAGGTCTAAGCCTCTCTCTGCTCGTCAGCGCACACAGCGGGTCGGTTTCTTCGGAAGCCGGCCCGCTGTGTTGTGTATGGAATGTGTTGTGTATGGAAACTGTCGTGTGCGGACACTGTCATGTATGGACACCGTCGCGGATTGACAGGATGGTGTACGGACGGTGTTGTGCGTGGACAGTGCTTGTGCTTGTGC
>JAAZFP010000357.1 GCA_012511645.1 Microbacteriaceae bacterium | reverse complement strand
TTGCTGGCCACGGCGACCACGGCGCTTACTACGTCGCGGGCGATGGTGCGACGGTCGATGCAGATGGCTACGTCTGGATTCTCGGCCGCCTCGATGATGTCGTGAACGTGTCGGGGCACCGTCTCTCGACCATCGAGATCGAGTCATCGCTGGTCGCCCACCCGGGCGTCGGAGAGGCTGGGGTCACGGGCATCTTCGACCAGATCACGGGCCAGGCGGTCGCCGCGTTCGTAGTCGACGGCGCGAGTCGGCTCTCAGACGCTGACCTCGAGCGCGAGCTTCGCGCGCAGATCACCCGCGACATCGGGCCGATCGCAAAACCCAAGGTCATCGTGCGCGTGCCAGAATTGCCAAAGACCCGCTCCGGCAAGATTTTGCGCCGCCTCTTGGCGCAGCTCTGGCAAGACGACCCGCTCGGTGACACCACGAGCTTGCAAAACCCCTGGGCCGTCGACAGCGTGCGCGATGCCGTGCGCGCGGCCCAACACCCACGCGTTTCACCTAAGGAGACCACATGAGCGAGCACACTTTCGGGTTTCGCACCCGAGCCCTGCACGCGGGCGGCACGCCCGACGCGGCAACCGGCGCCCGCGCCGTGCCGAGCTACCAGACCACGTCGTTCGTGTTCGATGACACGAAGGATGCCGCGAACCTGTTCGCCCTGCAGAAGTACGGCAACATCTACTCGCGCATCGGCAACCCGACGGTCGCTGCACTTGAGGAGCGCATCGCCTCGCTCGAGGGTGGCATCGGTGCCGTCGCCACCGCGAGCGGCATGTCGGCCGAGTTCATCACCTTCGCAGCACTCGTGGGCGCCGGCGATCACGTCGTCGCCTCGGCCCAGCTCTACGGTGGCACCGTCACCCAGCTCGATGTGACCCTGCGCCGCTTTGGCGTCGACACCACGTTCGTTGCGTCGAGTGACCCCGAAGAGTTCCGCAAGGCGATCCGCGCGAACACCAAGGTGCTCTACACCGAGGTGATCGGCAACCCGGGCGGTGAAATCGCCGACCTCGAGGGGCTCGCGGCGGTCGCGCACGAGGCGGGCATCCCGCTGGTCGTTGACGCAACCCTCGCCACCCCCTACCTCGTGCGCCCCATCGAACACGGTGCCGACATTGTGATTCACTCGGTGACGAAATTCTTGGGCGGCCACGGCACGACCCTCGGTGGCATCATCGTCGAGGCAGGCACCTTTGACTGGGGCAACGGCAAGTTTCCCACCATGACCGAGCCCGTCGCGTCATACGGCGGCATTAAGTGGTGGGACAACTTCGGCGAGTACGGTTTTCTTACGAAGCTGCGCAGCGAACAGCTTCGAGACATCGGCCCCTCGCTCAGCCCGCAATCGGCGTTCAACCTGCTGATGGGTGTCGAGACCCTGCCGCAGCGCATCGACGCACACGTCGCCAACGCACGCATCGTCGCCGAGTGGCTGGCATCTGATCCTCGCGTCTCGTTCGTCACCTGGGCAGGGCTCGACGGGCACCCGCACCAGGATCGCGCTCAGAAGTACTTCCCGCTCGGCCCGGGCTCAGTGTTCGCCTTCGGTGTGCGCCCCGCGGGCGAGTTCGCCTCAGAGTCAGCGCGCGCGCAGGCGGCGCTGGTCACCGGCGAGGAGGT
>JAAZFP010000356.1 GCA_012511645.1 Microbacteriaceae bacterium | reverse complement strand
GGCTGGAGTCGAGCCCGATATGGGGGTCGTTGGTCCGCTCGGCTTCGTCGCCTGGGGGGTGATTGCCGTACTCACCATGGTGCTCGTGATGCTCGGCCAGTTTCGGCGGGAGCCAGAGCTTGCAGCGAAGCGGGTGCGCGTCATTGCGCAGCCGCGACCAGCCAAAGAGCACGCCCCACACGATGCAACCACCGGTCATCAGTGCAACCCCGCGCCAGTCGAGGTATCCAAAGTTGTAGCCGAGCAAGATCAGCGGTGAGTGCCACAACCCCCAAATGGCGCCGTGCAGCACGAGCGCGGGCCACAGACCCAGCGGACGAAGCGCGGGCAGCAGCCATCCTCGCCACCCGATTTCTTCACCGAACGCAAAGATCGAGTTGATCAGCGCACCGACCGGAATCGCCAGCAGTTGCACCGCGACCATGAATCCGATCCCCGGCAAAGGGAAGCCCAATGTGGGGTCCGTGTCACCGGTGACGGCTGAGAGATCGGCCATCTGCGCATCAAGCAACGTCTGAAACCCCGAGAACGCCACGAGATCGAGTTGCACCAGGCCCAACCCGGCGGAGACGGCGACGACGAGCGCGACGAGCAGGGGCGGCGCGAACCAGAACGCGACGATGAACCAGACGACGCGCTTGGCGGGCCGCAGTGGCCACATTCCGAGCAAGCGCAGCCGCTCGCTTCGCGGCGTCTTCATCGCAAACATCACGACGAGTGTCGCAATCGCTGGGGTGAACATCATGACCGAACCAAGCAGCGGCAACAGCAGCGCAAGCAGCGGGGAGTCGGCGCCACCCGTCAACCACAGCGGCAGCGACACGAGCCACGCGAGGCCGAACGACACGGCGATAAACACCCACACCGCTGCCCACGGCACACGCACGAAGCGATCAGGCCTCGCGTGTGCGGCTGGCAGCTCATTCGGCATGGTCGACATGCCCGGCGCAGTCGCCTCAGCAACTGTGTGTGGTTCGTTCTGATCATTCATGGCGGTCAGCACTGCCTCTCTGTTGTTCACGTCGCACGGTCTCTAGACAATCAGCACCACTGCCCCGTGACACGCACTCCGCGCGAGTGTCACTATTCTCGCTCACGATTCGGCGCCATCGCGGCGAGCACTGCCGCAGCCTCGGCAGCGTTGTCAAGGGTGATGGCAAAGGATCGCGCACGACTGTGACGCTCGATGAGCAGCCCTTCGCCGGTGCGCAGCACAATGCCGAACCCCGTCGGCGAGAGGCGCACACCCCATCCGCCGTACTCGGCAAACGGGTTGATCTGCACCGCAGCCACACGTTTCACATCTGCGGCAGGGACTCGATAGGTAGGCCAGCCGAGCACCGAGCGGGCTTCAAGGCCGGTCTGGTCGATGCGCACCCGAAACCAGGTGTTTGTCAGCACGATGACGAGCACCAACACGGTGGTGCCGAGCATGATCCAGGTCACCGCAGGCTCAGTCCCCGCAGCGCTGACGGCGACCGTTCCAACGGCAAGCGCAAGCACACCGGGGATCAGCGCCCACAGGAAGCCCCGGGCGGGTCGCACCGTGCCAAACCACACGGCGCGTTGACCAGCCGACAGCGGTAGTGGGGCCGCTTTGGTCGCAGCCGGGGCGGCGATCGTCAGTTTGGGTTGCACCGCGTAAGCGAGCACGGTGGCAATGATCCATGCAAGAAAGCCGGTCAGCATCACCCACCCCGAACCCTGGGCGTCTCGGGCATTGGCTAACCCGAGCTGCAGCCAGGCGGTGCCGACCGCGATGACCTGCAGAAAGAGCACCGTGCCGAAAATGATCGCTGGCATAAAGCGATGCATCGGCCCCCACACCGCAGCGTTCGGTTGAACGCGTTGCAAGTGCTGCAGGAAGTACATCATCGTGATGAGCAGCCCGGTGCCCAGCGCAAGCGCCGCATTCGACCAGATGGGCCCGAAACCGTCGGGCTGAAAGTCACCGCCCCAGTGCACGGCCATCGGGTCGGGCATGCGCGGGATCCACAGCGCCGTCACCCCCGTGCCAATCAGCGTCATGATCAGCGGCAGAACGAGCCCCATCAGGCGCGCTGAACGCCTCGCCCGCTCAAGCTGCACAATTTCGTCGGGCGTGAGCCGCGCGAGCGGAGCGGCCTCGGTCGATGCTCCTGCCGGCGTGTTTCGTGGCGTGTCTGGCCCAGTCATGACCCCTCCTTCTCTGAGTCTCGGGCGTCACTGCGCCCGCTGGTTCGTTCGTACGCGTTGAGCAGGAGTGCTGACAGTGTGTCCCGGCTCACGCCGAGCGCGACCGCGCGCCGCGCGAGGTGCTCGACGTCACCGCTCAGCTCGCCGAGTGCTGTACCCGCGCCGGTAACGACCGCGCCGCGACCGCGCCGCAGATCGACAAGACCGTCATCGCGCAGCAGCTGATAGGCGCGCAACACGGTGTGCTTATTGACCCCGAGCCCGGTTGCCACATCGTCGGCGG
>JAAZFP010000040.1 GCA_012511645.1 Microbacteriaceae bacterium | reverse complement strand
CGACCACTCCGACGATGGTGAGCAGGCGAAACACCACGGGCATGGCGCGCACGCGCCAGGTGCCGATGACCTTGAGTGCGCGCGGCCTGCGCCGGCGCAACCAGAACCCGCCGTCGTCCATTTTGACGAGCAGCGCGACCGTGCCATAGCCCGCAATGGTCATGAGGAGGCCCACGACGATCAGAATTGCGAGGCGCATGCCCCACGAGTCGGTCTCGATGTTGGCGAGCGAAATGAGCATGATTTCGATCGACAGCACGAGGTCGGTGCGCACCGCGCTTGCGACGATCTGCTTCTCGTCGGTTTCGGTGCGTTCTGCTACCTGTTCAGGGCTTGTCGGTTCGTGGTGACCGCGAAGCGCGCCGATCCAGTGCCACACTTTTTCGGTGCCCTCGTAGGCGAGGTAGGTGCCGCCGATGAGCAGCAACCAGGGAAACACCCAGGGTGCCCACACGCTCAGCAGCATGATGCCGACGATGATGATGGCCTTGTTGATGAGCGAACCGCGGGTGATGCGCCACACCACCGGCAGTTCGCGCTTGGGGTTCAGGCCCCGCACATACTGCGGCGAGACCGCCGCATCATCGATCACAACTCCTGCCGATTTGGCAGACGCTTTTGCTGCCCCCGCGACGACATCGTCAATGGACGCAGCCGCCGCGCGCGCCAGCACGGCGATGTCGTCAAGCAGTGCGAAAAAGCTGCCGCTCATGGGGGTCCTTTGTGTGCTGCGCGAGGATCACGGTGCCGGATCTGGTGCTCTCACTGTAGTGGCTGCGGGTGATACTCGCACAGCTGACCCTGTGCGCGGTAGCGGTCAGCAATGTCAGCAGTGGGCGGTAGTGTCGCAGCATGGCAAAACAGTCTGGCGGGGTCGTATGCACTGAGTGCGGGTGGCGTGCACCGAAGTGGGTCGGCCGCTGCGGTGAGTGTCAGCAGTGGGGCACCGTGGTCGAGGCGGGGTCTCCCGGGGCGACGCTCGGCAAGACGGTGCGGGCAACGACTCCTGCAGCGGGGCGCGAGGCCCGGCCGATCACCGAGTTGTCAGCCGATGCGGCGTCTCACCGGCCGAGCGGTATCGGTGAACTTGACCGCGTGTTGGGCGGAGGCGTTGTGCCCGGAGCCGCGGTGCTGTTTTCGGGGGAGCCCGGCGTGGGCAAGTCGACGCTGCTGCTCGACGTCGCTGCGCGGGTTGCCTCACAAGGAGGCCGAGTGCTCTACGCAAGCGGCGAGGAGTCGACGGGCCAGATTCGCATGCGGGCCGAGCGCACCGGCGCGCTGCACGACACCCTGTTTCTCGCGAGTGAGAACGATCTCGGCACGGTGCTCGGACACATTGATTCGGTGCAGCCCGACCTTGTCATTGTTGATTCGGTGCAGACCCTCGCGAGCGACCAGGTCGAGGGCAGCGCCGGCGGTCCGGCGCAGGTGCGCGAGGTGGCGAGCGCGCTGATTCGTGAGGCAAAGTCGCGGTCGGTGCCGGTGATCTTGGTGGGGCATGTGACAAAAGACGGCAGCGTTGCGGGGCCTCGGCTGCTCGAACACCTGGTCGACGTGGTGTGTCATTTTGAGGGAGACCGGCAGAGTGCGCTGAGATTCTTGCGCACACTCAAAAACCGCTTCGGTCCGACCGACGAAATTGGCTGCTTCGAGATGACGAGCTCGGGCATCGCTGAGGTTCCCGACCCCTCAGGATTGTTTCTGAGTCGCGGCACCGAGCCGGTGAGCGGCACCTGCGCGACCGTGGCGATGGAGGGGCGAAGGGCGCTGCCAGTCGAGGTGCAGGCGCTGGTCGCGGCAAGCGCCACCCCGAACCCGCGTCGCGTCACGAGCGGTGTCGATGCGGCGCGTGTGGCGATGATCCTCGCCGTGCTCGAGCGCCGGGTCGGGGTAAGACTGCACGACAAAGACGTGTATGTGTCGACGGTAGGTGGGGTGCGGTTGACGGAGCCAGCCGCCGACCTCGCGATCGCCATGGCGGTGATCTCGGCGATCGAAGACCGGCCGCTGCCACATGACCTCGCGGCGATTGGCGAGCTGAGCCTGGCAGGCGAGATTCGCCCGGTCGCAGGTGGGGCGCAGCGGGCGAGTGAAGCGGCCAGGCTCGGCTATCGCACCGTGCTTGACTCCTCTCTTGGTACCCTGCGACAAGCCCGTCAACAGACACACAATTTCGCGGGGTAGACTCAAAGGTTGTGAGCAAGAACACGGTTGACGTAGTCCTCATTGGCGGCGGCATTATGAGTGCCACCCTCGGCACCCTGATTAAGCAGGTCGAGCCAAACTGGACGATACAGATCATTGAAGCGCGCGACACCGTCGCCACTGAGTCAAGCAACGCATGGAACAATGCGGGCACCGGCCACGCAGCGCTGTGCGAGCTGAACTACATGCCCGAGGCAGCAGACGGCAGCATGAACCCGGCGAAGGCGATCGACATCAACGAGCAGTTCCAGCTGTCTCGTCAGTGGTGGTCATCACTCGTGAAGGCCGGTGTGCTCAGCGACCCGAAGCGATTCATCAACGCAACCCCACACATGACTTTTGTGCAGGGCGAGAAGAACGTTGAGTTCTTGCGTCATCGCTTCGAAATCTTGAAGTAAGAACCGCTGTTTGCCGACATGGAGTTCAGCGATGACGCCGCGCAGATCGCTGAGTGGACACCGATGCTCATTGAGCGTCGTGCGAAGAGCGAGGTGTTCGCTGCGACCCGGTCAATGAGCGGCACCGATGTTGACTTCGGCGAGGTGACCCGCCAACTCATCGACCACCTGGTTGATGCGGGCGCCACACTTCGCCTCGAAGAAGAGGTGACGAAGCTTCGCCGTCTGGCCGACGGCACCTGGGACGTCGATGTGCGTCACCGCGT
>JAAZFP010000355.1 GCA_012511645.1 Microbacteriaceae bacterium | reverse complement strand
CGCCTGAGCCCCGTTGCTGCACGCCTCTCGGCGCTCGCGGCTGAACTCGACGACGCGCAGACCGCCCACGCGGTCGCGCTCGCCGCGCGCGCGGTCGATTACCACGAGCGTGAGCAGAAGTCGTTCTGGTGGGAGCACTACGCGCGGCTCATCAACCCCATCGACGACTGGGCGGGTACCCGAGATGTGATGGTGATCGATGCAGGGCTGAGCTCGCGGGCAGAACTGTGGATCGACCCTACCGGTAGGCAGACTCGTGCTCGCAGAACCATCGTGCTTCGCGGAGAGCTCGCACCGGGCAGCACGCTGAAGGTCGGCGATGATGCCTTTGCGGTGTATGAATACCCGCCACCGTTTCCGGTGCCTGGTGGCGCGCCCGGTGCCCGTGGCGCACGGAAGGTGCGCATCGTCGACCGCGACGATGACACCATCACCATTGAAGAGCTTCGGGATCCTGAGCTCCCCGAGTGGCGGGAGCTTCCCGTCGCGCTCACTCCGGGGTCGCCGCCGTCTGCCGGCGCTCAAAAGATTGCCATCGAAGAGTGGGGTGCTTCACTTGCTGCCTCTCTCGAACAGGGCGCGCCGTTCGTTGACCCCGTGTTCGACCTCATGCGTCGTCAGCCACCGCGGTTCTCAGATGGCGAAGCAATGACAGTGCCCGTGCATCGAGTGCGCGGTGTGGGTGAACAGTCCGAACCCGATGTGATTGCGGCGGTCACCGAATCAGTGCGACGCCTCGATCGTTCGGCGCTGGCCGTGCAAGGCCCTCCCGGTACGGGCAAGACCTATCTGGCGTCCCACGTGATTCGTGAGTTGGTGACCCGGCACGGTTGGCAGATCGGGGTCGTGGGGCAGTCGCACAAGGTCGTTGAGAATGTGCTCGAAGGGGTGGTCGGTGCTGGGCTTGCTGCCGAGCAGGTGGCAAAGGTGCCGCAGCGTGGGAAACCGGGTGTTGATGCGCCCACGTTCACGGTGCTGCCATATGGCGGGCATGACCGGTTTCTTCGCCAGCACCGGGCTGCGGGCCGGGGCGCGGTGGTCGGCGGCACCGCGTGGGATTTCGCACACCCCGCTCGATTTCCCAGGCGCAGCCTCGACCTGCTCGTCATCGATGAGGCCGGTCAGTTCTCGCTCGCGCCAACGATTGCCGCGGGGGTCTCGGCGCAGCGGCTGTTGCTGCTCGGCGACCCACAACAGCTCCCGCAGGTGTCACAGGGCTCGCACCCCGAGCCCGTTGATGCGTCGGCGCTCGGCCACCTGCTCGGTGAGCACGACACGCTCCCCGAAGAGCTTGGCTACTTCCTCGCCGACACCCGTAGGCTTCGGTCTGAGCTCGCCGCCGTTGTCTCAGAGCTGTCATATGAGCAGCGGTTGCGTGCGCACCCGAGTGCTTCCCTGCGCGAGGTGCGCGGGGGTGGCCCTGCGGGCCTTACCTGGCACCCCGTTGCTCACCGCGGCAATTCCACGCGCTCGCCCGAAGAGGCAGCGATCGTCGTCGAGCTGGCGCAGCGTGCGCTGCGTGGTCAGCTTGTGCTGCACGGCGACGTCGCTGACGATGGTGAAACCCCGACGGTGAGACGACTGACATCGGATGACATCATTATCGTCGCCGCATACAACGCGCAGGTGGAATGCGTGAGCGAGGCGCTCGGCGAGGCGGGGCTCGGTGGCATTCGTGTGGGCACCGTCGATAAATTTCAAGGGCAAGAGGCGGTCATCGCGAGCGTGAGCCTTGCCGCTTCGAGCGGTGAGGACGTGCCTCGCGGGCTCGAGTTTCTGCTGATGCGCAACCGGCTCAACGTCGCGATCAGCCGAGCGCAGTGGTCGGCACACCTTGTGTCGTCTGATCGTCTCGGTGACAGCCTGCCCTCGAGCGACGTCGCCGTTGCTGCGCTCAGCGGTTACCTGCGCCTCACCGAACTCGGTGCACGCCGAGAATGATCGTCTAGCGTAGAGCCATGGCACGAATCGGCGGACCCTTTCTGACCCCTCCCAGCGGGCGGCTCCCAGACCCTGGTCGGCGGGCGGTTCCGGGTGCGTCCCAGCGATCCAATATTCCCGCGTTTCAAGTGATGCGCATCACCGACGAAATCGCGCGCAGACGGGCTGCCGGTCACGACGTGGTGTCACTCTGCGCGGGCGAACCGAGCGCAAGGCCTGCCCCCGGCACCATCACGGCGGCAGGCTACACGGGCCCGCTCGGCACTACGCCGCTTCGTGAAGCGATCGCCCGGCATTACCGCACCTGGTACGACACCGAGGTCGATCCCGGGCATATCGCGGTGACGACCGGCTCATCGGGCGCCTTTCAACTGGCGTTCCTCGCCGCTTTTGATCCGGGAGACCGGGTCGCGCTCGCGAGCCCCGGCTACCCGGCATATCGAAATATTCTAACGGCCCTCGGTGTGCAGGTCATTGAGATCGCAACGGGCATCGACACGAGATATCAGCCCACCCCAGAGCTGTTAGATCGCGCGGTCGAAGCACATGGCCCGTTAGCTGGGCTCATCATCGCTTCTCCCGCAAACCCCACCGGCACCATGCTTGGCCGTGCCGAGCTCACGGCCCTGGTCGAGTGGTGCAGGGCGCACGGCACCCGATTCGTGAGCGACGAGATCTATCACGGCATCACTTTCCCGAATCCGGGCGACGCTGACCCTCGCGGTGTCACGGTGGCT
Organism: Microbacteriaceae bacterium; assembly: GCA_012511645.1. Taxonomy (GTDB): domain Bacteria; phylum Actinomycetota; class Actinomycetes; order Actinomycetales; family Microbacteriaceae; genus Leucobacter. Next base: position 4,439 of record JAAZFP010000355.1, on the reverse strand, counting down.
CAGCTCGACCCCGAAGCGATCGTCATCAACTCCTTCTCGAAGTACTGGGGCATGACGGGCTGGCGGCTCGGCTGGGCGGTGCTGCCCGAAAGCCTCGTCGCCCCGTTTGAAGCGCTCGCGTCAAACTTCGCGCTGTCGCCACCGGCTCCCGCGCAAGAGCTTGCGCTCACCGCGTTCACCGATGACACGTACGCCGAACGCGACGCGATCGTCGCGGGGTTCGCGAGGGCCCGGGCGCTGATTCTTGACGCGGTCCCACAACTGGGATGGGGCGAGGCGGCACCCGCCGACGGAGCGTTCTACTACTACAGCGAACTCGGGCCGATGCTCGACCGCTATGGCAGCGCGACTGCCTATGCGAAAGCGCTGCTCGAAGGCGCCGATGTGGCAGTCGTGCCGGGCGTGGACTTTGACCCAATAGCCGGTGACCAGGCGGTCAGATTGTCCTATGCGGCAGGTGAGTCAGCCGTCGCCGAAGCGCTCGAACGCATCATTCGTTTCCAAACGCGCTGACGTGCCCCGCAGGGCGACTCAGCGCTCACCTGCGAGATTGGAATCAGCGCAGCTGCATCGGCGTGCCCGCGGTGATGCCGGTGCGAGCCTGCAGTGCCTCGTCGACCTGCGCAAGCATCTGACCGCTCGGTGACACGCTGAGCCCGAGCGACTCGAGGGTCTCACGCTCGCACCCACCGAGGTCAAGCACCACGGCAGACACCGACCCCAGCAGCGGTTCGGGCAGCTCTGCGCCGCCACGCGCGAGCACCGACCGCAGGGCCAAGGCCAGTGTCGCCGTGTCAGCACCCAGGACCGCACGCCGCGCTGACGCGTAGACCACGCCGTCACCCGACAGACCCTCGCACACCAGCTCGCTGCCGTCTGCAGACCGGGTCACCACGAGTTCGAGCACGCTCGAGCCAGGCCCTGAGCCTCCCGCGCCCGATGGCGCACCAGCAAAGGGCAGTGGAATGCCCGCAGGGGCGCCACCGTGATCGTGCTGATCAGATGACGCCCCTGCGAAAGTGAACTTCAAATCCATGAGTTCTAGGCTACCGCGAGCGGCCTGCCTCAGGCTGTGCGGGGGCGCTATGCCTGCGCAACGACCTCGCTGTACGCGGTGAACGGCAGCTCGGGGAACGCCTGCGCGACGCCCTCGTTCGTGACGGTGCCGTCGTGCGCGTTGAGCCCCTTGGCGAGCGCCTCGTCGGCTGCCATCGCGGTCTTCCACCCCTTGTCAGCCACCGCCACAATGTAGGGCAGGGTGGCGTTGGTGAGCGCGGCCGTCGAAGTCTCGGGCACCGCACCAGGCATGTTTGCGACGCAGTAGTAGATCGAGTTGTGCACGGGGAAGGTAGGGTCATCGTGCGTGGTTGGGCGCGAGTTCTCGAAGCAGCCGCCCTGATCGATCGCGATGTCGACCAGCACTGATCCGGGCTTCATCTGTGCGACCATCCCGTCGGTGACGAGCTTCGGTGCCTTCTCGCCTGGGATCAGCACCGAACCGATCACGAGATCAGCCTCGCGCAGTGCCTCGGTGATGTTGAGCGCATTCGAGGTGCGGGTCTGAATGCGGCCGTTAAATTCATCTTCCAGCTGCTTCAGACGAGGGATGAAGATATCGATCACCGTCACCTCAGCGCCCATGCCGTAGGCGATACGAGCTGCCTGCTCGCCGGCAGCACCGCCACCAATGACGACGACTTTGCCGCGACGGGTCGCGGTCACACCACCAAGCAGCACACCGCGGCCACCGTTTGCCTTCATGAGGCTGTATGCGCCTACCTGTACTGAGAGGCGGCCGGCGACCTCGCTCATGGGGGCGAGCAAGGGCAGTGCGCGGTTGGCCAGCTGCACCGTTTCATATGCGATCGCGGTAGTGCCTGAGTTCAGCACGGCCTCAGTGAGGGTCTTGTCTGCGGCAAGGTGCAGGTAGGTGAAGAGAATCTGGCCCTTGCGCATCTTGTCGTACTCTTCGGCGATGGGCTCCTTGACCTTGAGTACCATGTCTGCGCTCGCCCACACCTCGTCAGCGGTTGCAACGATGGTTGCGCCCGCAGCCTCGTATTCGGCGTCGGTGATGGCCGAGCCGAGGCCTGCGCCCGACTGCACGAGTACCTCGTGCCCACGACGCTTCAACTCAAAGACGCCGGGCTGCGTGATCGCCACGCGGTTCTCGTTGTTCTTGATTTCGGTAGGAATACCGACGCGCATGATTGCTCCGTTTCGTTGACTTTTACATGTCAGGGTTGTGGGCGCGCCAGAAGTGCGAGCAGCCCAAGTCAGTGATACTTCTGATTCTGCACCATTTTTGCTTCTTTTAGGAGCAGATCGCAAAAATATCGAGCTTTCACTGATGTTTTGCGTAGATTTCTGTAGGAAATCTCACTGCGGTGGGATCTGCGCGATCGGTGGGGGTCACAACCGATGCGCAGCCACAGCATCACCGCTCACTTGCGAACAAGCCGCATCTCATGAATGTCGAGCGCCTCAGTCGCAGCAGCGAGCACATCGCTGCTGTATTCGCCGACGGCCCGTGCCTCGAGCAAGACCGAGCGCTGCGCATCGAGGATTACCTGCACCAGGTGCAGGTAACGCTGGGTCTCGGACAGTGTGGGAATCGTGCCAGACTCCGCTTCGTGGGAATCAAGACGATGCTGCTTGAGCCTCAGCGAGGCGAGCGCGCTCTCCAGGCTGATGCGTGCTCTCGCGATCGATTTGTCGCTGATGGGTTCGTGGAGATCATCGTGTTCCGCAGTGACGCGGGCCCGCTCGACCGCCGATTCAAGCGCAGCGTTTCCTGCGGCTAACAGATCCTCAGTCAGCGACTCGATTTCATTGCTGTGGTCATCACGGCTGCGGCCATTGGGGCGGAGCGCGCGCACGAGGGGAGGCAGCGTGAGGCCGTGCAGAATGAGGGTGATGATCGCGACAAGAAACGCGATGAGCACGATTTGTGAGCGGTAGGGCACCGCGGTCGGAATCGACTGAGCTGCGGCAAGCGTCACCACGCCGCGCATGCCGCTCCAACTCAGAATCGTGGCGCCGCGAATGTCGAGGCCTTGCTCTTTCGCGTGCGCCGCGTCCGCGGCGCTGCGGCGTGCTCGCTGGTCAAGCCGCTGAATTTCGATGGCGTGGGTGTTCGTGCGCAACTCTGGCGGGGTGAACTGTTTCGCCTCGCGCGCCGCCTGTTTTCGCTCTTTCGCCCTCGCCTCGACTCGCGGAAGGTTGCGCGCCATACCCCAGGTCATCGGCACGATGAACGCGAAGCGAAGCACGATCAGCACCGCGACAACGCTCAAGGCGATGGTGAGGGTGTGGCCGAGATGCAGGCTGCTGCTCGCCACCTCGTTGACGAGCGAGTGCAGTTCGAGACCCATGATGAGAAACACGCCGTTCTCGAGCAAGAACTGCACCGTGCGCCAGTTGAGACGCTCGTTGAGACGTGCGCCTGCGCTGAATTTCGACAGCGCGTAGTGGCCCGAGTAAAGGCCGGTAATCACCACGGCGAGCACGCCCGAAGCGCCGAAATATTCACTGGGTGCGAATGCAAGAAACGGCACCGTGAAGGTCACGACGGTGTCATAGACCGGGTTAACGAGCCGGGAGCGCACCCAGACGGTCAACGCGCCGACGATCAGCCCAATCAACACTGCGAGTGCAACAGCATAGGCAAACTGCAGGGTGGCCTCCCAGAACACAAAGCCTCCCGCTACCGCGGCAATCGCGGTGCGCAGCAGCACGAGCGAAGTGGCGTCGTTGACGAGGCTTTCGCCCTCAAGAATGGTGACGAGGCGCGGTGGCATACCGACGCGCTTGCCGATCGCAGTGGCAGCGACCGCGTCGGTCGGGGCGACCACCGCGCCGAGAGCAATCGCTGCGGCGAGCGGTATCGCAGGCACGACCAGGTGCAGCAGCACGCCGACGATGATCGCCGAGATGATGACTAGCACGACCGAGAGCCCGCCGACGGGCGTCAGGTTGCGGCGCAGGTCGAGGATCGGCACGTTGACGGCCGCCGCGTAGAGCAGGGGCGGGAGCACCGCGAAGAGAATGACCTCAGGATCCACCGTGATGAGCGGCACCCCCGGGATATATCCGATGCCGATGCCGACCAGCACCAGGACGAGGGGAGTGGCCACGCCGATGCGTGACGCAAGAATCGAAACGACGACGACGAGCACGAGTGCGCCAACGGCCACCATCAACCAGGCTTCAACGTCCATTCGATTAGCGTAGGGGATTTTCGCGCAGCTTGAGGCGGGCTAGCAGCTAGAGACGGGCTATATGGACCTAGTCCGGTGGTACTTCGGCAGCACGAGTGCGTCGGCGCTCGGCGGCCGCAGTTTGTGAGCCCACAAGATTGGTAGGTGGGGGTTTGCGAGCAGGGGGCGGCCCACTGAGATGACGTCTGCCTGACCGGTTGCGAGGATGCCTTCCGCCTG
>JAAZFP010000039.1 GCA_012511645.1 Microbacteriaceae bacterium | reverse complement strand
GGCTGTGCGAGTTCTACTTCGGGTCTGACACCCACCCCGGCCTGCGCGGCGTGGTCGACAACCTCGGTGAGATTGATGCCCGCGCGATCAACACCATTCGCATCGACGACGAGATTTCGCTGCGCAATGGCAAGTACGGCCCCTACCTCGAGGTATTCGACGAGAAGTGTGAGGTTGGTGAAGACGGTGCGCTCAAGCCGCGCAGCGTCAACATTCCCGATGGTCTCGCCCCAGACGAACTCACCGCAGCGCGCGCGCACGAGCTCGCTGACGCCGAGCCGCTCGAAGACCGCATCGTCGGTCTCCACCCGACCACCGGCAAGCGCATCGCGGCAAAGAACGGTCGCTTTGGCCCCTACGTCACCGAGCTGCCCGACGACGGCGAAGAGTTGCCCAAGGGCGCGAAGGCTCGCACCGCATCCCTCTTTAAGACCATGGACCCCGCAACCGTCGACCTCGACACCGCGGTTGCGCTGCTTGATCTGCCGCGCGTGGTGGGTGCAGACTCTGAGTCGGGCGCTGAGATCACCGCGCAGAACGGGCGCTACGGGCCCTACCTCAAGAAGGGCACCGACACCCGCTCGCTCACGAGCGAAGACGCGATCTTCACGATCGACCTCGCCGGCGCGCAAGAGCTGTTTGCACAGCCGAAGTATGGCGCGCGCAAGGCGGCCAGCGCACTGAAGGAGTTCGACGCTGACCCCGTCAGCGGCAAGCCGGTCAAGGTGAAAGATGGCCGCTTTGGCCCGTATGTTACCGACGGTGAAACGAACGCGACGATTCCTCGCGGTGACAGCGTCGAAGACATCACCTTCGAGCGTGCCACCGAACTGCTCGCCATCAAGCGTGCGAAGGGTCCGGTGAAGCGCAAGGCTCCCGCGAAGAAGCCCGCGGCAAAGAAACCGGCGGCGAAGAAGACCGCCGCGAAGAAGGCGACCGCGAAGAAAACGGTCGACCCTGCGCGCTCGGCCGCCGCGAAGAAGGCCGCCGAAACACGCAAGGCGAACGCGGCAGCAAAGGCTGCGGCAGCAGCGGAGTAAAGGCTAACGGAGCACCCACCTCATGAGCACCGGCATTTTCATCACCCTCGAAGGCGGCGACGGCGTCGGCAAGACCACGCAGGCCGAACTGCTCTCGAGCTGGCTCGAGCAGCGAGGCTTTGAGGTGGTGCGCACCCGCGAACCGGGAGGCACCGACCTCGGTGCCTCCATTCGCGGACTGTTGCTGCACGGCGGTCACGTCACGCAACGCGCTGAGGCGCTGCTCTACGCCGCTGACCGCGCGCAGCACATCGACCAGGTCGTGCGTCCCGCACTCGAGCGTGGGGCAGCCGTCGTGCAAGACCGCTTCATCGACTCATCCCTCGCCTACCAGGGGGCGGGCCGAGCGCTCGCGCTCGATGAGGTGCGCGGCATCAACGAGTGGGCCACCGAGCGACTCTGGCCAGAGCTCACGGTGCTGCTCGACCTCGACCCGACCGTCGCAGCGAAGCGTCGCGCCGAAGCAGGCATGACCGACGACCGGCTCGAGCGCGAGGCGATCGAGTTTCACGAGCGCGTGCGCGAGGAGTTTCGTGCGCTTGCCGCCGCGGAGCCGGGGCGCTTTCTCGTGCTCGATGCCGCCGCACGAGTCGAAGACCTGCACGAGGCCATCATCGCGCGGGTCGCGCCGCTTGTAACGGAGCTCTAGCGACGCGATTGTCTCGCCTGACCTGACCTGACCTGACCTGACCTGACCTGACCTGACCTGACTTGTTGGTCTACGCTACGCGGCAACCTCTGCGTCGCTGACGAGCTTCAGCCCGATCACGCACGCCACGATGCCGAGCAGCAGCAGAATCTTGATCACGCTGACTGCTTCGGCGCCAGTGATCATCGCATAGATCACCGTCAGCGACGCCCCGATCGCAACCCACACGGCGTAGCCGGTGCCGGTCGGAATCTCGCGCAGCGCAAAGGCAAGCCCGCCCATGCTGATGGCACATGCCACGAAGAATGTGACCGTCGGCCACAGCTTCGTAAATCCCTCAGACTTGCCGAGGGCGGTCGCCCAGACCGCTTCGAACGCGCCAGACACAATGAGCACAATCCACGCCAACACGAGGTTCTCCTTGGCAAGTCTTGTCGCGTTCCGGGTACTTGACCATCGTCCGGGAG
>JAAZFP010000354.1 GCA_012511645.1 Microbacteriaceae bacterium | reverse complement strand
TCTTCCTCCACAGTTCCACAAGGGCCTCTGCATTTGGAGCGAGCCGCGACGACCGCGCGAGCACTCGGAGCTGTTCTCCATCACGCGGCATAAGCGCGGTGCGCCGAAGATCACGCAATTGCAGCCGATGCTCAAGCACTCGGAGCCGTCGATAGTGCGTAGCAAGCCGGTCACCGTCGGCACGCGCAATATACCCGCCGTCGACGAGCGCTGAGAGCGCAGGCAGTGTGCCTGCGGCGTGGAGGCTCTCGTCGTACAGTCCGTGCACGAGTTGCAGCAGTTGCACGCTGAACTCAATGTCCCGCAGCCCTCCGGGGCCGAGCTTGAGTTCGTATTCTTGGTCATTCGAGTCGAGGTGCTCGGTCACTCGCTCGCGCATGCGCTGGACTGAACCGACAAAATCGTCTCTCCCGCTCGAAGCCCATACGAGCGGTCGAGTCTGCGCTACGAACGCCGCACCGAGGTCGAGGTCACCCGCGGCAGCGCGTGCTTTCAGCAGGGCCTGAAACTCCCACGTCTTTGCCCAACGCTCGTAGTAGGTCATCATCGAGGTGAGGCTTCGCACGAGCGCACCGTTTCGGCCCTCGGGCCGAAGATTTGGGTCAACCTGCCACAGCGGAGGCTCGAGAGCAGGTTCATGAATCGCGCGCATGAGTTCGGTCGCGAGTCGGGTGCCGAGACGTTGCGCCCGGTCGAGGTCCCCCTCAGCATCGGCTGGTTCTGCGAGAAACATCACGTCAACGTCGCTCACGACATTGAGCTCGAGTGCCCCGCACTTGCCCATCGTGATCACCGAGAACCGTACCAAGGCGAGTTCCTCGCGCGTTACCGGCACACCGGCCGATTCTGCGAGTACGGTGCCCCGGGCGACGGCAAGCCCGGCTTCTAACGCCGCATCTGCCAAGAAAGACAGCGACCGAGCCACGTCGTCGAAGGCAAGCTCAGCGTGCGTGAACACTCCCCGACTGAGGGCGTACAGCATCACTTCAGCGAGCAGTTCACGATATCTCACCCGCATCGCTGCAGCGCCTGCGGCTCCCGTGAGGGTCGCGATCGGCAGCGTATCGCGAGCATCGGCGTCCACTGCCTCCAGCAATGCCGTTCGAGCCTCCTGCTCTCCCACGAGCGACCCATCACCCTGCAGAAGGTTGCGCAGAGGCCCTGGGTGACGCACAAAAAAGCTCGCAAACGCGGGCGAGCTGCCACACAGCAGCGCGAGTCGTCGCCATTGCACCGCGTGCAGATTCGCGACGCATTCCGGGTGAACAGTTGCGAGTTCACGCACTCGAGCGAGTGCGCTGTCGGGATCAGCAGCCAACGCAAAGGCGTCAAGCAGTTGGTCTGCGCTGAGGCTCACCTCATCGGCAAGCGACCCCAGACTCTCCCGAGCGAGCGTCAGATCACGAAAGCCTGCACGGGCAACATCTGAGAGTGAGTGTGGCCTGGTGTCTCGACTCATAGTGCAGGGAGCGTCACACCGTGCCAAGCATCGAGTTCAGCTCAAAGGGCGTCACCTGCTGGCGATATTTATCAACCTCTTGCCGCTTTTCACAGATCAGGTACGAGAACACCTGCTCCCCCAGGGTGTCCGCGACAAGCTCGCTCCGCTCCATTACCGCGAGTGCGTGTTCGAGGCTGAACGGAAGCGGATCAAAGCCCATCGTGC
>JAAZFP010000353.1 GCA_012511645.1 Microbacteriaceae bacterium | reverse complement strand
TGAAAGCTGAATCTGGAAGTATGTGGTCTGGATATCTAGAGTTGTCGATCGGTAGATCTGGGGTCTCCCTGTACAACGATCGGCGGGTGACGGCAGCCTAGGGCGCAACGCCGTTCACGGACAGCCCGGTCTGTTCGGCGAGGCCGAGCGCAATGTTTGCCGACTGGATCGCGGCGCCCGCAGTGCCCTTCGCCAGGTTATCGAGCGCGGCCACGATGATCACTCGGCCAACAGCCTCGTCGATTGCGAGTCCCATCAGGCAGGTGTTCGCGCCGATCGTGTCTGCAGTGCGCGGGAACTGCCCCTCTGGCAGCAGGTGCACAAACGGTTCATCATCATACGCCTGCTGCCACGCGTCGCGCACCTGGGCCGCGGTCACACCCGGCACGAGTTTTGCGGTCGTGGTGGCGAGGATGCCGCGGCTCATCGGCACGAGCACCGGGGTGAAGCTCAGCGTCGGGTCAGTGGCGGGCGCGCCATCGGCAGTGGTAGCGGGTGCTGCGTCACGCAGCGCTTGCTGAATCTCGGGGATGTGCCGGTGCGTGCCGCCCACTGCGTAGGGGTTCGCGGTGCCCATGAGTTCGGCGCCAAGCAGGTGCGTCTTGGCGGCCTTGCCTGCGCCGCTCGGGCCAACTGCGAGCACGGTCACGATGTCGTCGGCTGCGATGACCCCGGCAGCGATCCCGGGCGTCAAGGACAGCGCGACCGTGCTGGCATTGCAGCCGGGGGCCGCAATGCGGGTCGCTCCCCTGAGCGCTTCGCGCTGTTTCGTGAGTGATCCGTCGCCCGCGCGTAACAGCAGCTCGGGCACACCGTAGGTCCATGCTTCGTGGTGATCGCCGCCGTAGAACGCGGCCCAGTCGTCGCTGCTGCGCAGGCGGTGGTCGGCGCCGCAATCGATGGCGAGGCCCACATTGGTCAGCTGTGCCGTGAGTTCGCCAGATGCCCCGTGAGGGAGCGCAAAGAAGACGAGGTCGTGGCCGTCGAGCACCTCGGGTGTCGTCGGTTGCAGGGTGAGGTGTGCGAGTGAGCGCAGGTGTGGCTGGTGGGTGATGAGCGGGTCGCCCGCGCTTGAGTGCCCGGTGACGGTGCGCACCTCGAACTCGGGGTGTTCTGAGAGCAGGCGCAGCACCTCGCCGCCCGCATATCCGCTCGCACCCGCAACCGCCACGCTGTATGCCATCACCGCTCCTCAACTGCTTAGGGTTCCATTCTGGCACTGATAGGAGGTCGATCGTTCATGAGCAATTTGCCAGTAGAGACTCGACCATGGTGCCAACTTGGTCATGCCTGGTGAGCGGCGGTAAATGTCTGAGTAGTTGCCTCGTTTAGTAGGGCGTTCGTTCTCTATGCCCTTCACTCTCATTCTCTTCAGTCTCGCCGGTGAACATTCCCTCGAAGGTGTCACCGAAGAAGCTCGCGAACTCGTCTGCAAGATTCGGCCGTGCACGGGTGGTGGGTTTGGTGGCGTGCTCGAAGCGCACCTTGCTCGGTGGCCGGTCTTCATAGCTGCGGCCAGTCGGTGACGTCCAGGTCAGGGTGCCGTGGTCATCCTGTTCCACACCCCACCCGCCGTGGTGCTTCAGCGTGTGGTG
>JAAZFP010000352.1 GCA_012511645.1 Microbacteriaceae bacterium | reverse complement strand
TCCGAGCCCCGCCCCACTGCGAAGCTCCTCCCCACGACCCAAGATCTGAGGATACAGCGCCAACACCAGATTGGCTATCGTCGAGGGAGCAGCGATCGGCGCGCCGATGAGCTCCTCCACCTTTGACAAACGGTAGCGCACGGTATTGGGGTGCACGAACAGTGCGGCTGCCGTCACACCGATATGTTGTTCAGCCGCAAGAAAGGTGATGAGGGTGTCAAGCAGCACGCCGTCATCGATGGGGGCAAGCACCTGGGCGATGTGGTCGTGGAGTGCACGCTGGTCGGCGTGCGAAAGCAACCAGGTCGACAGATCGATCCGATCGATTCGCACGGCACCGACATGCTCTGGTGTGGCGAGCACCGCGGCACGACTCCGCGCAATCCCCAGCGCGGTCTCTGCCTCGTGCACCGCCGCCGGCACCCGGGCTAGTGCAGAGAAGGGTTCAGAAACGCCCACGAGGGTGCCCACCGCAACCGCATCGATCCACTGTGCACTTGTTGGCGTGTCCTGCACAAGCCCTGCAACCGTCGCCGGGGCGTCGTGGTCGACTCGCCTCAGGTGGATGAGCAGCGGCAGGTCGTCTGCGCGGGCGCGGTTGAGCAGCGCTGCGGCGAACCCTTCGTCTGCAGAGTCGCCGCTGACCGGCGCAAACTCCAACGCACGCAGGTCAACATACCCTGGAATACGAAACTGACTCAGCCGAGACCAGAATCGGTGTTCACGCGACGGCAATATTCCGTCGTGCAGTGACGCAAGCAGCTGCTCGTTATCTCGTCTGTCGCGGAGGCTCGCACCGTGTTGAATCCCGTATGCCGCGCCGAGCAGGCGTTCGGAGGTGTCAAGCAGCAGCTCCCCGATGGCCTTGAGCCGCTCTTCACCACGACTCGCAATCGCGAGCACATGGATTCCCTCCTGCAGTGACACTCGTCGAGTCAGGACATGCCAACGTCCGATCTCGAGTGTCAGTTCCTGACGGGCCGTTGCCGACACTTCGTTCCAAATGAGCTGGGTCGGCGCATCACCGGTGCTCGCAATCACGTTCCCCTCGAAGTCATAAATCACCGCCGTTCCGTGACACAGCACGCCGACTCGTGCGACCAGTGTGCGTACCGGGTCGGTCGAGGAAATCGCTCCGAGCAACGAGTTGGTGAGCTCAAGCGTTGACTCGAGTTCCTCGATCTTTCTCTGCGTTCCCTCGGGAATCTGAGGCGCTGCTGCCGTGACCACACCGACTCCTTTCGCTGAAATTGTGCAAGAACGATGACCATACGGTCGAAAACAGATGAATTTTCGCGATTCTACAGACAAGTCCCCAGAAAGCTGAGATATTTCTAGAGACCCTCGGTCTTCCGGCCACGAAAGTTAAGCACGGAAGTCAACGAAGAAATCCAGGAGGCACAATGACGAGCGTTCGAGTCGCGGTAGACGTTGGTGGCACATTCACCGACGTGTGCATTTTCGACGATGAGACCCAACAGATGCGGGTCACAAAGGTGCCCTCAACACCGCACGACCCAATGATCGCGGTGATGAACGGAGTTGAGCGAGGCGAGATTACTCTCTCCGACGTCAAGCTCTTCTCGCACGGCACCACGGTCGCCACAAACGCGCTCATCACACGCAACTTTCCCGCAGCAGCGCTCGTCACCACTCGCGGGT
>JAAZFP010000351.1 GCA_012511645.1 Microbacteriaceae bacterium | reverse complement strand
ATCGTGGCGAGTACCTGGGCGGTCAACGAGGCGAGCGTTGAAAAGCGTGGCCGCATGCTTGAGGTCGCGATTGGAGTTGACCACCGCCCGCTCTCCTCATTCGGCTGTGATGGTGTGGTGCTTGCCACCCCGACCGGGTCGACCGCCTACTCCTTCAGTGCTGGTGGGCCGATCGTGTGGCCGGGCGTGCAGGCCTTGCTTGCGGTGCCGATCGCGGCGCACGCGCTGTTTAACCGCCCCCTCGTGGTCGGGCCAGACTCGGTCTTGACCGTTGAGATCTTGCCGCAGAGTGGTGGGCTGGGTGTGCTGTGGTGCGACGGGCGCCGCCGCACCGAACTGCCCGTTGGTGCGGTCGTGGAAGTGCGCACATCCGAGCTGCCATTGCGGCTCGCTCGTATCGATGAGGGCGTGTTTACCGATCGCCTGGTGAACAAATTTCACTTGCCCGTGTCAGGGTGGCGCGGGGCTCGAGGTTCCCGGTCGTGATTGAACAGCTGCGCATCCGCGATCTTGGAGTCATTGTCGACACGACCCTCGACTTGGGCCCCGGTTTTACTGCGATCACGGGTGAGACCGGCGCAGGAAAAACGATGGTGGTCACCGCGCTCGGTCTGCTCATGGGAGAACGCAGCGACGCGGGAGCTGTGCGCAGGGGCGCTGACGCTGCGCGGGTGGGTGGGCTCATTCGCACCGACGACACCGAGATTGCCGCGCTTGTGGACGAGCTCGGTGGTGACCTTGACGACGGCGACCTCACCCTCACCCGAACGGTGAGTGTTGAAGGGCGTAGCCGCGCGAGCATCGGGGGATCCGCGGCTCCCGTGGGTGCGCTCGCGAGGCTCTCGGAGCGCCTGTTTGCGGTGCACGGACAAAGCGAGCAGCTGCGCCTTCGGAGCACAACTGCGCAGCGCGAGATGCTTGACCGATTCGCTGGACAGGAACTGAGCGAGGTGCTCGCTGACTACCAGCGGGTGCACGGTGAGCGGCGTGACGTACAGTCAGAACTCGATGAGTTGATTCAGGCACAGTCCGAGCGTGCCGAAGAAGCGCAGCGACTGCGAGAGCAACTGCGCGAAATCGAAGCAGTCGACCCGCAACCCGGTGAAGAAGACGAGCTGCGTGTGCGAATTGATCGGCTCAGCAATCTCGAGGAGCTGCGCACCGCGACTGCGACCGCGATGCGCGCGATCTCAAGCGAGACTGACGACCCATATGCAAGCGATGCGACATCGCTCATTGATGGTGCGTTGCGCGATATTGAGCGCGTGTCAGCGAGCGATCCGCGGCTTGAGGCGATCGCTGAGGACTTGCGCTCGCTCAGTTTTGCCACCGCAGACGTGAGCCGAGATATTGCCGCCTATGCGGGCGACCTCGACCAAGACGGGCCTGCCGAGCTTGCGATTGCGAACGAGCGGTTCGCAGAGCTCACGGCACTGCTGCGACAGTATGGAGCGGGCAGCGAAGCAGTGCTCGCCGCGAGCGCAGACATGGCGACGAGGCTCAACGAACTCGACGACGACTCTTCGCGAATCGCAACGGCGCACGAAACTCTGCAAGCACTCGCTGCCGAAGAAGACCGGCTGGCCACTGAACTCACCTCGTTGCGCAGCGCGGCTGCGTTGGCTCTCAGCGATCGCGTGACGGTTGAGCTGCGACACCTTGCTCTTCCCGACGCAACGTTCACGGTGCAGTTGACGGAAAGCGACGTGGGCCGCACCGGGCGCGACGAGGTACGTCTCATGCTGCAGCCTCATGCCGGCGCAGCGCCGCGCCCGCTCGCCAAGGGTGCATCTGGCGGCGAGCTGTCGCGAGTGATGCTCGCGCTTGAAGTGGTGGTTGCAGAGACCGATCCCGTGCCAACCTTCGTGTTCGATGAGGTTGATGCGGGAGTCGGCGGTGCGGCGGCGATTGAAATTGGGCGTCGGCTTTCGAAGCTCGCACGGACGTCGCAGGTGATTGTGGTGACCCACCTCGCTCAGGTTGCCGCATTTGCCACCAACCATGTGCAAGTCGTGAAAGACTCAGCCGGTGGGTTT
>JAAZFP010000350.1 GCA_012511645.1 Microbacteriaceae bacterium | reverse complement strand
GGCCTACTCTCCTCCTCGCCAGAGGCGCCGGCAATGAGCACGAGACCGAGCAGATAGTCGCGCAGCAGCGTGTCGAGCTCGATCGATCCGTGCATTGCCAGATTGGCGAAAGATTGTGTCATCATTCGCCATTATGGCACGATCCCTGCGTGTGGCCCAGGCTTAGGCTGGGAGCTGTTCGCCGATTCGCAACCACGTTCAAGGAGGATCCCATGTCAACAAGCATTCAGGGCGGCCCATCGCTGCCGCAGGAGCGCAAGCTGGTCACCGCCATTCCCGGCCCCAAGTCGCAAGAGATCCTCGCGCGCAAGAACGCCGCCGTCGCCTCGGGCGTCGGTGTAGCGCTGCCCGTCTCTATCGTTGCCGCTGGCGGCGGCGTGCTCGTCGACGTTGACGGCAACTCGCTGATTGACCTGGGGTCTGGCATTGCCGTGACCGGTGTTGGCAACTCGGCACCCCGCGTGGTTGAGGCCGTGAAGCAGCAGGTCGAGCAGTTCACCCACACCTGCTTTACCGTCACCCCCTACGAGGGCTACATCGCGGTGTCAGAAAAGCTCAACGAGCTGATCCCTGGTGACTTCGAGAAGCGCTCGGCGCTGTTCAACTCGGGCGCCGAGGCCGTCGAGAACGCGATCAAGGTCGCGCGTCACTACACCGGTCGCAACGCCGTCGTCGTATTCGACCACGCCTACCACGGTCGCACCAACCTCACCATGGGTATGCCCGCCAAGAACATCCCCTACAAGGATGGCTTTGGCCCCTTCGCCCCCGAGGTCTACCGCGTACCCACCTCATACCCCTACCGTGACGGTCTGAGCGGCGCTGAAGCTGCGGCCAACGCGATCAGCCAGATCGACAAGCAGGTCGGCTTCAACAACGTCGCCGCGGTCATCATTGAGCCGATCCAGGGCGAGGGTGGCTTCATCGCGCCGGCACCCGGGGTCCTTCCCGCGCTGCAGCAGTGGGCCAACGAGCAGGGCATTGTCTTCATCCTCGACGAGGTGCAGACTGGCTTCGCACGCACCGGCGACATGTTCGCCGCGCAGCATGAGGGCGTCGTCGCCGACATCGTCACCACGGCCAAGGGCATCGCCGGCGGCCTCCCGCTGTCGGCCGTGACCGGCCGCGCCGACATCATGGACTCGGCACACGCCGGCGGTCTCGGCGGCACCTACGCGGGCAACCCCATCGCCTGTGCAGCAGCCCTCGCCACCATCGAAACCTACGAGGCCGAGAACCTCACCGAGCGCGCGAACCAGATCGGCGCTGTCATCACCGAGTTCTTCACTACGCTGCAGCAGAGCGATGACCGCATTGGCGACATTCGCGGCCGCGGTGCGATGCAGGCGATCGAGCTCGTGGAGTCGGGCTCGAAGGCGCCGAACCCCGCGCTCACCGGCGCGATCGCGAAGTTCGCGGCCGACAACGGTGTGCTCGTGCTCACCTGCGGCACCTACGGCAACGTGATCCGCTTCCTGCCCGCGCTTGCCATCAGCGACGAGCTGCTGCTCGAGGGCCTGCAGGTAGTCGCAGACGCCCTCGCCGCCAACTAAATTTGCCGACTCACGATCCACAAGGAGTGAACACCATGGCACTGAACGCCAACGAACAAGCACTGCTCGACCGCGTCGAGACCGGTCTCTCGATCGGCGGCACCTGGCAGCCGTCTACCACGGGCGCCACGCTCGACGTGCACGACCCCGCAACCGGCGAGGTCATCAAGACCATCGCCGACGCCACCGTTGAAGACGCCGTTCGCGCCCTCGACGCGGCCGTCGCCGCACAGGCATCCTGGGGTGCCACCCCCACCCGCGAGCGCTCGAACATTCTGCGTCGCGCCTTCGACCTGCTCATCGAGCGCAAGGAAGACTTCGCGCTGCTCATGAGCATGGAGATGGGTAAGCCCATCGCAGAGGCCCGCGGTGAGGTCGTCTATGGCGGCGAGTTCTTGCGCTGGTTCAGCGAAGAAGCCGTGCGTGTGCGCGGTGACTACCGCCAGACCCCTGAGGGCAACGGCAACATGGTGGTCTCTCACCTGCCCGTCGGCCCGACCTACTTCATCACGCCGTGGAACTTTCCGCTCGCCATGGCGACCCGCAAGATCGCTCCGGCGCTCGCTGCGGGCTGCACCGTCGTGATCAAGCCAGCGCAGCTCACCCCGCTCACCACGATCTTCTTCGCGCAGCTGCTCGAGGAAGCCGGTGTGCCCGCGGGCGTCGTCAACGTGGTGCAGACGTCGAAGTCGGGCGCTCAGTCGAGCGCGCTGCTGAGCGACACTCGCCTGCGCAAGCTCAGCTGCACCGGATCGACCCCGGTCGGTGTGAAGCTGCTCGAAGCCTCGGCCCAGAACGTGCTGCGCACCTCGATGGAGCTCGGCGGCAACGCCCCGTTCATTGTGTTCGAAGACGCTGACCTTGACCGCGCGGTCGATGGCGTGCTGCTCGCGAAGTTCCGCAACATCGGCCAGGCGTGCACCGCGGCAAACCGCATCATCGTGCACGAGTCGGTCGCCGACGAGTTCGCTCGTCGCGTGGGCGAGCGGGTATCGGCGATGACCGTTGGTCGCGGCGCTGAAGAGGGCAACGATATCGGTGCCCTCATCGATGACAAGGCTGTGGCCAACACCGCACGCCTCGTTGCCGATGCGGTTGC
Source organism: Microbacteriaceae bacterium (assembly GCA_012511645.1). Lineage (GTDB taxonomy): Bacteria > Actinomycetota > Actinomycetes > Actinomycetales > Microbacteriaceae > Leucobacter. The sequence goes on along the minus strand of JAAZFP010000350.1, from coordinate 4,695 downwards.
GAACGGCGCCAACATTGTGACCGGTGGCGAGGCAATCGACGGTGTGGGCAACTTCTTCCAGCCCACCGTGATCGACGGCATCACCCCGCAGGCCGCAATCATGCGCGAAGAGATCTTCGGCCCCGTGCTCGGCATCATTCGCTTCTCGACCGAAGACGAAGCGGTCGAGATCGCCAACAACACCGAGTACGGTCTGATCAGCTATGTGTTCACCGAGAACATTCACCGCGGTCACCGCATGATTGACAAGCTCGAGTCCGGCATGATGGGCCTGAACACCGGCATCGCCTCAAACGCGGCAGCACCGTTCGGTGGCGTCAAGCAGTCCGGCCTCGGCCGTGAGGGCGGCTTCGAGGGCATCCACGAGTTCCTCTCGACGAAGTACACGCTGCTGCCACGCTAAGGCTTGGAGCAGTGACGAGGGTCGGGGGCAGTGCACGCTGCCTTCGGCCCTCAGTCGTTTGTGCAGACGATCTCAGTTGGATCCAGATGCACGACGTGTTCTCTCAATCGGTGAGGTGCTCGACCTCAGTGTCACTCTCGCGGTCAGCGCGCTCTGCCCACCACAGCACGGTCTCGCCATAGCGCTTCTCGCGCAGCAGCGTCAGGCCGGCCGGCGCCGCAGCTCCGTCGACTGCGCTCGGCCACGCCGGCTCTGGTGAGCGCGAGGATCGCTCGACCAGCAGCACCCCGTCGAGAGCGAGCAGGGGAGCGGCTGCGGCAAGATTCGCTGCCAACTCGGCCTCTCCTACGTCGTAGGGTGGGTCGAGCAGAATCACATCGAAGCGGCCAGTATCTCCGGGCGAAGACATCGTGTCGAGCGTCGACTGCACCGATGCTCGAATGACCTCAGCGGTGGGTGCGGTGGCGCCCCGAAAAGCGCCCAGCACGATCTTCGCGTTGCTCGAGGCGATCTGCGCTGCGGGGCCGTGCTTCTCAACGAGCGTCACTTCGCTCGCGCCGCGGCTTGCTGCTTCGAGGCCGAGCGCGCCTGATCCCGCGTAGAGATCGAGCACCCGAGTGCCATCGACCATGCCCCACGACTCGAGGGCCGAAAAGATTGCCTCGCGCACCCGGTCGCTGGTCGGCCGCGTGCCCGATTTGGGAGCGTTGCGCCGCAGCGATCCGGCGGCCCCGGCAATGATTCAGGTCACAGCACGAGTGTAGTTCTTCGCAGCAGTGGATCGCGCGCGTGCTGCAGAGCACCGCCAGGGTTATGCACAAGCCGACCGCAGTGACACTTCGCTGTCGCATGTGCCCGGTAGCCTAGAACTCATGAACGCCGAGCTCGATCGACTGCTACCCGGCGTCATTGGTGGGCGCACGGCCGAGGCATTCGAGAAGGCGTTTGGTCTGCAGACGGTGCGCGACCTGCTGTGGCACCTGCCGCGCCGGTATCACGAGCGCGGTGAGCTGACACCGCTCGCGGGGCTGCCCATTGGTGAACACGTCACCGTACTCGCGCAGGTGCTCGACGTGCGGTCTCGGCAGATTCAGCGCGGTGGCAGTCTGCTCGAGGCGCGCATCACGGATGGGGTCGGCAGCCTGCGGCTCACCTTCTTCAATCAGGCCTGGCGCGCAAAAGAGTTGGTCTCAGGAGCGCGGGGCATCTTTGCTGGCAAAGTGAGCGAATATCGGGGGCAGTTGCAACTGCAGCACCCCGACTATGAACTCTTCGACACGGCCGATGCGAACGCGATCTCGCGGCTTGGTCAAGAGAAGTCGCAGCAGCTCGACGAGGCTGCCGCGATGGCGTTTGCGCTGCGGCCGGTACCGATTTACCCGGCGACCGCAAGGGTCCCTTCGTGGGTGTCGCAGCGCGCGGTTGAATTGGCGCTCGAAGCAGGGTTAGACATCGGTGAGCTTGAAGACCCGCTGCCGAAGGATCTGCGGAAGGCCGTGGGGATCATTGCGCTTGGACCCGCGTTTGAGATGGTGCATCAGCCCGAGCACGCGCGAGATTGGCGCATCGCGCGCGACAGCCTGCGGTTTCGAGAGGCCTTTGAGCTGCAGCTTGCGCTGCTCGACCGGCGCCGTCGCGCGGCCGCGCTCACCGGCACGGCTCGCCCGGCGGGTGAGGGCGGGCTGCTCGCCATGTTCGATGCGGGGTTGCCGTTCACGCTGACCCCCGAACAACTCGATGCCGGTGACACGATCGCTCGCGAGCTTGCCTCAGCTGCTCCCATGCACCGGCTGCTGCAGGGCGAGGTTGGTTCGGGCAAGACGGTGGTTGCGATGCGGGCGATGCTGCAGGTCGCTGAGGCGCCGGCAGAGCACCAAGCCCCAGATGCGATGCTCGGCGGCCAGAGCGCCCTGCTCGCCCCGACCGAGGTGCTCGCTGCCCAGCACTTTCGCAGCATCACTGAGATGCTGGGGCCCGCACTCACCGAACGACTGCACCCGGTGCTGCTCACGAGCAAGATGCCGGTCGCCGAGCGACGCAAGGCGCTGCTCGCGGTCGCGAGTGGTCAGGCGCACATCGCGGTCGGCACCCACGCGCTCTTGAGCAAGGGCGTCACGTTCTACGACCTGGGGCTCATCGTCGTCGATGAGCAGCACCGCTTTGGGGTAGAGCAGCGCGCGGCGCTGCGACTCAAGGGCAACAATCCCCATGTGCTCGTCATGACCGCAACCCCGATTCCGCGCACCGTTGCGCTCACCGTGTTTGGTGACCTCGAGACGTCGTTCATTCGGCGTGTGCCTCCGGGTCGCCAGGGCATCGAGTCGTTCGCGGTGCCCGTGCAGGAGCGGCCCCGGTGGGCCGAGCGGGCGTGGCTGCGGGCGCTCGAAGAGATCGCCGCGGGCCGTCAGGTCTATGTGGTGTGTCCCGCCATCTCTGGCGGGAAGCGCGAAGACGGTGATGAGGCTCTCGGCGGCGACCAGTTCGACCGCGACACCAGCACCAAAGAGACCGTCGAACTCGCCAGCGTCGAGCGCACCCTTGAAGAATTGGGCGCTCGCTCAGACTTCCGTGACGTGCGCATGGCCTCGCTCACGGGCGCGATGAAGCCCGACGAGAAAGATCGGGTGATGCGGGCCTTCGCCGCGGGCAAGATCGACCTGCTGGTCGCGACCACCGTGATCGAGGTGGGGGTCAACGTACCGAATGCCTCGATGATGATCGTGCGAGACGCGGAGCGCTTCGGAGTCTCGCAGCTGCACCAGTTGCGCGGCCGCGTGGGGCGTGGCGAACACGCGGGTCTGTGCCTCATGCTCACGAACGCCGCGCCCGGCACGGTGGCTCGTGAACGCATCGAGGCCGTCGCCGCGACCACCGACGGGTTCGAGCTTGCCGAGCAAGACCTGCAGCTGCGGCGCGAGGGCGACGTGCTCGGCACCGCCCAGTCGGGCGGGCACTCAACACTAAAACTGTTGCGGGTGGCCGAACACGGCGAACTCATTGAGCGCGCGCGAGAGCTTGCTGCCGACCTGCTTGAACGTGACCCAGAGCTCACGAGCGCGCCGCTGCTTGCCGCACAGCTGGCCGAAGAAGCCAGGCAGGCTGCGCTCGCAAATATCGCGAAGTCCTAGCACCAACCTGAGCGGGTGTGGCGCGGGTGAGTATGCGGGTGCCGGCCAGGGGAGTCTGTGCCAGCGAAGGGAGCCTGTGCCGGCCAGGGGGAGTGTGTGCGTGATGAGCGCCCCCAAAGATTTCCCGCAACTCCACCAAAGAGTGAGGCGCGAGTCATGCGCGGGCGGCTAGGCTTGAGACATGAGCACCATCGCGGTTGTCCCCGGTTCGTTTGACCCTGTCACGCTCGGTCATCTTGACGTGATTCGCCGCGCGGCCCTGATCTTTGATGAGGTGCATGTGCTCGTCGTGCACAACCCGGGCAAGAACGCGATGCTCCCCATCAGTGAGCGCGTCAACCTGCTGCAGAAGTCCATCGATGAAGACCCGTTGATTGCGTCACAACAGGTCACCGTTGCGTCGTGGTCGGTCGGGCTGCTCGTCGACTACTGCACCGAGGTCGGGGCGAAGGTGCTCGTGAAGGGCCTGCGCTCGCAGATCGACGTCGCCTACGAGACCCCCATGGTGCTGATGAACCGCAGCCTCGCCGGTGTCGAGACCGTGTTCTTGCTGCCCGAGCCCGCGCACTCACACGTCTCGAGTTCGCTCGTGCGCCAGGTCGCCTCGCTCGGCGGCGATGTCAGCGATTACGTGCCCACTGCGGTCGCGAAATACCTCGATAGCACCCGCCCAGCCTGAGGCTTTCTCCGCCAACGGCTTCACCCGTCAAGGCACGCGACTGGGTGCGGCGTTGCCTGCGCACGGTCGCTCGCGACACGCGGCCGGTACCTTTGCTGCGCCTTAATCCTGAGGTGGAGACTGAGTCGTCGATTGTGCCGGTGCCGGCGCTGGTGGCTGTGGACGCTCTGTGGGCTGACCAGGTTGCGCCGTGCGCGCTGCCTCGGCGCGCGCGCGGCGACGGCGTCGGCTGCCACGAACGAGCAGCGCGACCACAACGGCGATGATCGCAGCGATGATGAGCCAGGGCAGCAGCACCCCGAGCAGCACGAGCCCGCCGGCCGCGGCGGCTCCGAGCGACTCGAACCCTGCCATCAGACCCTCCCAGAAGTTTGAGGGGCCGCCGGGCAGCGCAGTTCTGACGGTCAGCGAGACCCAAATCGTGGCCTCACCAACCTGATCTTCAAGCGATGCGAGCTGCGCCTGCAGCCCATCAAGATCGGCCT
>JAAZFP010000038.1 GCA_012511645.1 Microbacteriaceae bacterium | reverse complement strand
CAGTCGCGGTGAGCTGCTTGCGCTTGAGCCAGCTCGCGAGTGCGATGACGCCAGCCGTGACACCTGCGGTGATGATGGCTTTGACGGTGAGGTCGAAGAGTACAAACGCGACGGTGAGGAAGACGATCGCCGCAATGCTCACGAACGAGACACCGAGCACGAGCAGCGTGAGCTGGATTCCTGAGCGCCGGGGTTTGCCGGATAGGTTTGCGTCGCCCGGAGCCGGAGCCGGAGCCGGAGCCGAGGATTGACGCGCGGGCCAGGCTTGTTGTGTTTGGGTGGAAGAAGACAGCGCGGCGGGTGTGGATGTGGGTGTGGGTACGGGCACAGGCGCAGGCGCAGGCGCAGGTGCGGGCTCGGTGATCCCAAACGTCGGAGCCGCCTGCTCCCAACCTGTGGTCGCACTGGGTCGAAACTCTTGGATTGGAATCTCCTGGACCGGTACCGAGGCGGGTTCCGGGGTCACGACTTCCGACGCATCTTGCTGCTTCACCACCGACTTTCGCCATACTTTGGCGACGAGATTCCCGCGCGCGACCAGTGCATCCGCCGCGAGCGAAGACTGTGCGAAGACCTCGGCAAGCGTCGGGTCAGTGAGGTTGAGCCCGCACTCGGGGCAAGCCGACAATCGCTGCGTGGGCGCGAAACACATTGGGCATTTGTCTGTCGCGCGAAGGTCATCGAGATCAGTCGGGAACTGCGGCACTCGCTGGGAATCGAACGAGTGATCTTGCGGATTCACGGTGGTCTCCTCACTACCTGGCACAGCGACAAACGCTCGCGCGTGATTGCGCGTGTTAGGTAGGTAAGCAGAAAACCAGCGGTCCCCGGACGGTTATGCACAGAAATGCGACCTGGGGATCATTTGGACTATTCAAGTCGTGCAATCGACACTCGAATGTGTGGCATTGCACACACGAGAAGAAAACGTCCGCTACACTTGCTAAGTCTTGTCCGAACAGACAAGCGTTGGGGATGTAGCTTAATGGTAAAGCCTCTGTCTTCCAAACAGATGACGCGAGTTCGATTCTCGTCATCCCCTCGCTGAAATGACCCGACTTCCGTGTAAATTCGCGGAAGTCGGGTCATTTTTGTCTTGTCACGTTTGTGGCGGAATTGGCTTCTGCGGGATGATGGGATAGTGCCCTCGTTCCGATTCGAGGGCGGTAGTGCCTCGATCCACAAGGAGATTCACCGTTGACCGCTCTTATCGCTGGCTATGCCCGTACCCCCTTTACGAAGTTCTCCGGCCAGCTCGCAGGTCAGCCAGCGACGGTGCTTGGAGCGCACGCGGTAAAGGCTGCGCTCATGAACGCTGGTGTCGCACCTGAGCAGGTCGAACGGGTCGTCGCGGGACAAGTCCTGCAAGCGGGCGCGGGACAAAACCCAGCTCGCGAGACCGCGGTCGGTGCCGGCATTCCCATGCACGTGCCGGCCACGACCGTCAACGCGGTGTGCCTGTCTGGAGCTGAAGCGGTTGCTGATGCAGTGAGGCTTATCAACAGCGGTGAGGCTGGGGTAGTCGTGGCGGTTGGTCAGGAATCAATGTCGCTTGCGCCGCACGTGGTGCCGATGCGGGCCGGTACCAAATTCGGTCCTGCAACGCTGATCGACACGGCCGACTATGACGGGCTCACCGATGCCTTCGAT
>JAAZFP010000349.1 GCA_012511645.1 Microbacteriaceae bacterium | reverse complement strand
TCTCCAACCTCACCGTCTCGTTCCTCGGAAGTGAGAGGCCCGCCGTCGACGGCGTCTCGCTCGCGGTACACTCCGGCGAGTGCGTCGCGCTCGTGGGCGAGAGCGGGTCAGGCAAGACACTCACGGGTCGAGCCGTGCTCGGCATGCTGCCCCGAGCGGCGACTGTCACCGGCCGGGTCGAGTTGTTCGACGAGGATGCTCCCTCGCGCGGGTCTGCCGCGTGGCAGGTGATTCGCGGCGCGCAGGTCGCGCTGATCCCCCAGGATGCGCTCGGCAGTCTCGACCCGCTCAGGCGCTTGCAGCATGAGGTGGGCGACGCCCTGCGCCTGCACCGCATCGGCACGAGGGGCGAGCGGCCCGCGCGGGTTGCCGCGGCGCTGGGGGCCGCGGGCATGCCCGATCCCGCATCTCAGCTGCGTCGTCGCTCTGATCAGCTGTCGGGCGGGCTCAGGCAGCGCGCGCTCGTCGCATCGGCACTCATTGCCGAGCCCGAGCTGATTGTCGCTGACGAGCCCACCACTGCGCTTGACGCCACACACCGCGCCGGAGTGATCGCGGCGCTCGCCGAGCGCAAGCGTGCCGGGGCCGGCGTGCTGCTCATCAGCCACGACCTCGACAGCGTGCGAGGTATCGCCGATCGGGTGCTCGTCATGCGCAATGGGCATGTGGTTGAGCAGGGAGACACAGAGACGGTGCTCACCCACCCCGCCCACGGCTTCACGCGGGAGCTCATTGCAGCATCGCCGAAGGGCAAGAGTCGAGAGCGCGCACGCGAGCACGAGCGCCCAAACACTGCTCCGATTCTGCAACTACGGGAGGTGAGCGCCGGCTACCACGGCACTCGCAGCATCAGCAGCGCCGACAGCGCCGGCAGCAACTCCGGCCATCATGTGCTGCAGCACATCGACCTCGACGTGCACCCGAACGAAACGGTCGGGCTCGTCGGCGAGAGCGGTGCTGGCAAAACGACGCTGCTTCGGGTGATGCTCGGCCTGCACCCCGCGAGCTCAGGCGAAGTGCTCATCAATGGCGTTGACCGCAACGCCGCATCCAGGCGCACCCGAGCAAAGCTGCAGCAACACCTCGCGTTTGTGCCGCAGGATCCGCTGGACTCATTCAAGCCGGGCGCAACCGCGGGCACCGTGCTGCGCGACGCTCTGAGGGCTGCAGGAACGCCGCGCCACGAACGCAAGCGAGCCGCAGAGAAGCTCGCCAGTGAGGTCGACCTGCACGCGGGTCTGATCGCTCGACCCGTGTGGGCCCTGTCTGGTGGCCAGCGCCAGCGCCTCGCCATCGCGCGGGCGCTCGCAAAGCAGCCCACCCTGCTCGTGCTCGACGAACCGGTCTCGGCGCTCGACCAGACGGTGCAGGCGACGGTGCTCGACCTGCTCAACCGTGTGCAACTGCGGCACGGCACTGCAATGATCCTCGTGTCACACGACACCGACGTGATTCGCATGATGAGCGACCGTGTCTTTCGGCTAGAGAGTGGTGCGCTGCGCGCAGAGTAGAATGGCGTGGTGTGATGCCGAGCACAAAGGAGCCCCATGTCGAACACCCCGGCCGCCCAGTTGGTGTGGATCGACTGCGAAATGACCGGCCTCGATGTTGACGTCGACGGACTGTGTGAAATCGCGGTCATCGTCACCGA
>JAAZFP010000348.1 GCA_012511645.1 Microbacteriaceae bacterium | reverse complement strand
GTGCGGCCGCGTATGCGGCAGGCAAGGGTGTGGTGCCCGTGCGCAAGGCGGGCAAGCTACCGCAGCCCGCGATGAGCATCGATTACTCGCTCGAATATGGCACCGCCACGATCGAGATGCACGCCGACCTTGAGCCAGCTACCCGGGTGCTCGTCATCGACGATGTGCTCGCCACCGGCGGCACGGTCAAGGCAACGCTCGACATGCTCGAGCACCTGGGCTACCCCGTGTGCGGCACCGCGGTGCTGTTTGAGATCGATGGCCTCGGTGGCCGGGATCGCGTCAGTGATCACCCGCTGCACACGGTGTTCCGCTCGTAACTGCCCACAGTCTTAGAGTCGTGCGTAGCAGCGTGTGACGCGCTCGCGCCACCACGCGGTCGTGTCGGCGTCGGCCGCGTAGCGGCCCAGCAGTTCGGAGTCGAGCGTCGGCCTGCGCACGGCGATGCCGCCATCCTCGGGCAACAGGGGATCGCCCGTCACGTCTGCCGCGAGCAGCGCGGCAGTGCCGAGCCCGCACGCGCCCGCGAGCAGCTGATCGGGCAGGGATGCTGCCAGGTGCAGCCCCATGCCGATGCCGACCGAGGTGTCGAGGGCGCTCGAGACCACGACCGGCAGCCCGGCCTGTTCGATGAGGTCGAGCGCCTTCGCGATGCCGCCGAGCGGCTGAGCTTTGACGATGAGCAGATCGGCGGCCCCGGCCCGCGCGACCGCGAGCGGGTCGTCGGCCTTGCGCACGCTCTCATCGGCGGCGATGCGCACGAGAGGTGAGCTCCCGACCTTCTGATCCTTAGTCAGCTGTCGCACCGCAACCAGCTCATCCACGGACATGCATGGCTGCTCGGCGTAGTCGAGGTCGTAGTCGGCGAGCGCGGTGAGCGCGGTGACCGCTTCGTCGACGTTCCATCCGCCGTTGGCGTCGATTCGGACGAGCGCGTCGGGCCCCATTGCTTCGCGCACGGCGCGCACCCGCGCAATGTCATCGGCGAGGGTCTGCCCGCGCTCGGCCACCTTGACCTTGGCGGTGGTGCAGCCCGGGAAGCGGGCAAGCACACCGGCCACCTCGTCGGCTGCGATGGCGGGCACGGTCGCGTTGACCGCGATCCACTCGCGCCTGAGCGGGGGCAACTCGCCCCAGCCGTATTCGAGCGCTGCCGCGAACCAGTGCGCGGCCTCGCGGTCGTCGTACTCGGGAAATGGTGAGAACTCACTCGCCCCATGTGGTGCATCGAAGATCGCTGCTTCGCGCACGGTGATGCCGCGAAACCTGGTGCGGGTGGGCAGCGCTACGACCCGCATCGAGTCGAGCACCTCGTCGAGTGTGGGAATGCCGCGCGCTGCTGCCATGCCTCAATCTTGTCACCCACCAATAGGCTGGGGACATGAGCGAGCAGCAGGTTTCTGAACTTTTTGACGCGGCGGAGTGGCAGGTGGCGCCCGGCGGCGGGGGCTACACCGACATCACCTCGCACCTGAGTAACGACGGGAAGATCGCGCGCATTGCGTTCGACCGGCCCGAGGTGCGCAACGCGTTTCGCCCGCACACCGTCGACGAACTGTATGACGCGCTGGATCGCGCCCGCGTGAACCCACGCGTTGGGGTCGTGTTGCTCACGGGCAATGGGCCGAGCCCGCGCGACGGTGGCTGGGCGTTCTGCTCGGGCGGCGACCAGCGCATCCGCGGTCGTGACGGCTACAAGTACGCAGAGTCTGATACGGCCGTGTCTGAGACCGAGTCGAAGGCTCGCGCGGGTCGCCTGCACATTCTTGAGGTGCAGCGGCTGATCAGGTTCATGCCGAAGGTGGTGATCGCGCTGGTACCCGGATGGGCCGCCGGTGGTGGGCATTCGCTGAACGTGGTGTGCGACCTGTCGATCTCGAGCGCTGAGCACGGCAAGTTCAAGCAGACCGATGCAGACGTTGGCTCGTTCGACGCCGGGTACGGCAGCGGATACATCGCCCGGCAGATAGGACAGAAGGCGGCCCGCGAGATTTTCTTCCTGGCTCGCGAGTATTCGGCGCAGCGCGCCTATGAGCTGGGCGCAGTGAATGCGGTGGTGCCGCACGAGGATCTCGAGCGCGTGGGTATCGAGTGGGCGCGAGAGATCCTGGGCAAATCGCCGACGGCGATTCGCATGCTGAAGTATGCGTTTAACGCGGTCGATGACGGCATCGTGGGGCAGCAGCTGTTTGCGGGTGAAACGACGCGTCTCGCTTACGGCACGGACGAAGCGGTCGAGGGGCGCGACGCCTTTCTTGAGAAGCGTGACCCCGACTGGTCACCGTTCCCGTACTACTACTGAGTCCCTGGGGTGTTGCTGGGTCGCATCTGGGTTGTCGCTGCGTCAGTTCGACAAGTGCCGCATGATCGCGTAAACTCAGTGATGGTAGTTGACTTCTGCCATACTTTTTTGTGCCAGGAATTCTGCAAGAATTCTGGTTGAAGAAGATGACAGAGACACTCCATAGGGTGGTGGCGCAATTGGTAGCGCAACGGTCTCCAAAACCGTCGGTTGCAGGTTCGAGTCCTGTCCGCCCTGCCACGCTCGGTTAGCTCGCTAACCGAGAAGATGAAAGGAATCCTGTGAGCAGCAAAGAAATCGACGAGACCGCCGCTGGCGAGCTCGTCGAACGCGATAAGGCTGACCGCGCGAAGAAGTCGTGGTTTGGTCGTATCGTGCTGTTCATCCGGCAGGTGATTTCAGAGCTCAAGAAGGTGGTTACCCCCACCCGTAAAGAGCTCGTCAACTACTTTCTCGTCGTGCTGGCCTTCGTGGTCATCATGATGACGCTCGTGTGGTTGCTCGACCAGCTCTTTGGCTGGATCACCCTCTTCCTCTTTGGTTCCCCCCTCTAGGTCTCAGCTCTCACGCTGAAGGCCGGGCGCGCGAGGCGCGCGATCCTCTATCGAAAGCAAGAAAGTTCAGGCGATGAGCGAACACACCAATAACCCCGAGGCCGAGCTCGACGCTGCCCTCGATGCGCTGGTGCAGCAGAGTGAGGCTCCCGCGGATGAGGCCACCGACGCTACCGACGCGGTAGCAACTGACGAACCGGCGGTTGATCCCTACGCCGAGTTCAAGCGCGAGCTGCGCACCAAGCCCGGCAAGTGGTACGTCGTGCACAGCTACGCCGGCTACGAGCGCAAGGTGAAGTCAAACCTGTGGAACCGTCGCGAGACGATGGGCGCGGTCGACGACATCTACGAGATTCAGGTCCCCATGGAAGAAGTCATGGAGGTCAAGAACGGCCAGCGCAAGATGGTCACCCGCGTGCGCATCCCCGGCTATGTGCTGGTGCGCATGACCCTCAACGAGAACACCTGGTCGGTCGTTCGCCACACTCCCGGTGTCACCGGCTTTGTCGGCAACGCGCACAACCCGGTGCCGCTGCGCTTCAACGAGGCGTTCGAGATGCTGAAGAGCACCGTCGAGCTTGAGCCAGTGCTCGCGAAGTCGAAGGCCGCCGCAGGTGCTGCCGAGGCGGGCAACATCGAGATTGATTTCGAGGTTGGCGAGACGATCACCATCAAGTTGGGCTCATTCGAAGGTTTGCCCGGCACGATCAGCGAAATCAACGCTGCTTCGGGCAAGCTCACCGTGCTGGTGTCGCTGTTCGAGCGCGAGACCCCGGTCGAGCTCAGCTTCGACCAGGTCACCAAGATGGTCTAACGCGGCGCACCCGCTATGGCGCATTGCGCGCAAATGACGTAAGCTTGGATGGTTTGCTGTGCACCCGTTTTGGTGTGCGCGCGAACACACCGCGTTTGGGAACGGCCCAAACGCGGGAGAGACCGGTGAGAGTCCGGTTTCGATGAAAGGAAACACTCATGGCTAAAGCCAAGAAGGTCACCGGTCTGATTAAACTTCAGATCCCGGCCGGCGCCGCCAACCCGGCACCCCCCGTGGGTCCCGCGCTTGGTCAGCACGGCGTCAACATCATGGAGTTCTGCAAGGCCTACATCGCGGCCACAGAAAGCCAGCGCGGCAACGTCGTTCCCGTTGAAATCACGGTGTACGAAGACCGCTCTTTCACCTTCATTCTGAAGACTCCTCCGGCAGCTGAGCTGCTCAAGAAGGCTGCTGGCGTGCAGAAGGGTTCGGGCACCCCGCACACCGTCAAGGTCGCAAAGGTGACCTCAGATCAGGTGCGCCAGATCGCAGAGCAGAAGCAGTCTGCCCTGAACGCAAATGACATCGATGCCGCAATGAAGATCGTTGCCGGCACCGCTCGGTCAATGGGCATCACGGTCGAGTAAGGGGAAAGAACATGGCACAAAGGTCAAAGGCGTACCGCGCCGCAGCTGCGAAGCTCGAAGACGGCAAGTACTACACCCCTGCTGAGGCAGTTGCTCTTGCAAAAGAGAGTGGCTCGGCTCGCACCGATTCCACCATTGATGCGGCGCTGAAGCTCGGCGTTGATCCCCGCAAGGCAGACCAGATGGTGCGCGGCACCGTCACCCTGCCCCACGGCACCGGCAAGACGGCACGCGTTATCGTGTTCGCAACCGGTCCCGCAGCCGAGGCAGCGATCGCTGCTGGTGCTGACGAGGTTGGCGGCGACGAACTGATCGAGAAGGTCGCTGGTGGGTACACCGCGTTCGACTCGGCAGTGTCGACCCCCGAGCTCATGGGCAAGGTTGGTCGTCTCGGCAAGGTGCTCGGCCCCCGCGGTCTGATGCCGAACCCGAAGACCGGCACCGTTACCCCCGATCCTGCGAAGGCAGTGACCGATATTAAGGGTGGCAAGATCGAGTTCCGCGTTGACAAGCACTCGAACGTGCACTTCATCGTCGGCAAGGCGTCGTTCACGGCCGAGCAGCTCAGCGATAACATCGCTGCTGTGCTTGATGAGGTCGTGCGCTTGAAGCCCGCCTCGTCGAAGGGCAAGTACCTCATGAAGGGTGCGGTGTCGACCACGTTTGGCCCCGGCATTCCGCTGGATCTGAGCGCGCTGTAATCGTCGTCCACAGGCAAGAAAAGTTCCCCTCAGTTGAAAAACTGGGGGGAACTTTTTGTTTTGCACAGGCGTCTGGGCAGGCTGTGAGCGCAAGAGATTAGGATGAAACTCATGTCTGTCAGAACCCCGCCCGCGCCACCGCGCATCACCGGGTTCGACTATGTAAGGCCCCTCGGAAGGGGCGGTTTTGCTGATGTGTTTCAGTATGAACAGGATATGCCGCGCCGCATCGTTGCGGTGAAAGTGCTGCGTAGCCACCTCACGGAGCCGCGCGATCGCTCGGACTTCGAGGCTGAGGCCGACGCAATGGCGCGGCTCTCGGGCCACCCCTCGATTGTGTCGGTGTATTCCGTGGGCATCGCCGCCGACGGCAGACCCTATCTGGCGATGGAGTTTTGCCCCGACTCGATGCGCGAACGCACCAGAAACAACCCTGCGCCGCTCTTCGCGGTGCTCGACGCGGGCGTACGCTTGGCTGGTGCGCTCGAAACGGCACACCGCGCAGGCATCCTGCACCGTGATGTGAAGCCGTCAAACGTGTTGATCACTGCAACGGGGCGCCCCGCGCTCACTGATTTTGGCATCGCCATACTGAGCGGGGGTGGCGCGTCAGAGGCCCGCGAGCAAGCGCTGTCGATTCCGTGGTCGGCGCCCGAGGTGGTGCTCGCGTGATCGACCGGCACGGTCGCGAGCGAGGTGTGGTCGCACGGGGCCACGCGCTTTACCTTTGCGCCAGGCTACTCGCCCTTCGAGCACCAGGATCGCAGCCTCAACACCCAGTCGAAGATGAGTGCCCGCATCGCAGCGGCTTCCTACACCCCGATCGAGGGCTCCCGGGGCTATGAGCGCTTCGACGACGTGATGCGAACGGCCATGCACGCTGACCCGTCGCAGCGGTACTCATCGATGCGCGAGTTTGGCGAGGCGCTGCGACAGTTGCAGCGCAGCTATGGCTATGACCCAACCCCGCTCGACGTGGTTGAGGCGTCAGCGATCCCGGCGGCGCCCGAGGGCGACGCGCCGCGCGGACCGGTGATCACGAGTGTGCGCACGACAAGTCGGGCACAGCAGCGTGTCGAGTTGCGCGCCAGGCAGACGCCAACCGATCGCGATGGGGTGCTGATAGACCGGCCAAAGTCACCGCTCAGGGCGGCGCTGATCGGCGCGGGAGCGGCGGTTGCCGGTGTTGCTGCGCTGCTCGGTCTTGCATTTGCGCTCGGCTGGGTTGGCTGGGGCGGCTGAGATGGCTCCCCGGGCAGACGCAGCGGCCGCGCCATGCACCCGCCGCAGGCTGATCTCATGGATCGCGGCAGTGGCCGCGACGGCGCTCGTGGTGACCCTCGCGGTTGTCGCCGCTGGCTTTGACGCGCGCGAAACCCCGCGTGAAGACCCGTCGGTGTGGGTCGAGCGCACGGCGGGTCAGTATGCGCGAGTCAACACCGAAACCGCCGAGATTGACACCGTGCGCAGCGTGGAAGGGTCGAGCGGGGTGGTGCAGACCTCGGGGCTCGGCCTCCTGCTGACCCAGGGCTTTGGCCGCGCGGTGACGATCAAGGGGAGGATGGGGCGGGATGTGCGCACGCAGGGCCAAGGGTCGCAGGGAGCATCTGAGACCACCGACCAGGCGGCAACAGACCCGACGGCAACCGACACGATGCGCACCCCCGACGGCACGATCGAGGTGCTCGCGGCCCGCGACGCGGTGCTGTTTGTGACCCGTGATGGCGAAGCCTCCCTCTCGCGCGTGAGCACGGGCGTGGGTGCCGCTGGGAACCCTCTGGCGCCGACACTTGAGTCGCCCGTGCTGCTCGATCCCCGAGCTGATGAGCGTGATGCTGGTGACGCTGAGGTCGCGACTGAGACGACCACTGACCGCTCGTTTTTCGTGGATGCCGCCGCGATCACGGACGAGGGGCTCGTGGCGCTGTATTCGCGGGCGGCTGGCGAGATCCGGTGGTTTGACGCCGCGACGGTGCAGTGGCGCGCCGTCGACGAGGTGCCCGAGGTGGCGGTTGCAGAGACCGGCGAGACCCTGGCATTTCAGCTAGCCATCGTTGACGACGCTTGGGTGCTGTTTGATCGTGAGCGAGGCACGCTGTGGCGTGAAGGCCTGACGGCGCCGGTCGAGCTGGAGAGCGTGGGCACGGCGAAGTTGCAGGCGTCGAGCGTGGGTCTCGGTGACGCGGCCCTCGTGGCCGACGAAGCCGGTCTGTGGCAGGTTGATGCCGATGGAAGCGCGGCGAGGGTGGCAGACGCGAGCGGCGCTCCGGCTCAACCACGCCAGGTGGGCGACGCAATGGTCGCATCGTGGGTGGGGGCGTCAGCGGGCACGCTCTGGAGCTCGGATCGAGCTGAGACGGTGCCCCTCGAGGTTGATGCTGCGCCGCAGGATGCAACGACACCGGACGTCGAGATTCGCAGCAACGGCAGCCGCGCGGTCGTGGTCGAGCGCAGCACTGGCATGCTGTGGACGGTTCCCGAGGGCAGGCTGATCCCGGTCGAGCAGTGGAGCCTCGTCGACCCGCCGAAGCAAGAAACCGGTACGGTGGTCACCCAGGATGTCACCGAACAAGAGCCACCGGTTGCCGTTGACGACACGTTTGGGGTGCGGCCCGGCGAACCAACGCTGTTGCCGGTGTTGCTGAACGACTATGACCCGAATCGCAAGGATGTGCTGACCGTCGTGGCGGAGGGGCCAGGCGGGGCAGCGCTCGTCGACGGCGCGGGCGCCGAGTTTGGCACGGTGTCGTTGCTGAGCGACGGTCAGGCGGTGATGGTGCAACCGAGTGCGGCGGCGCTGGGATCCGCGAGTTTCACCTACCGCATCACCGACGGGGCGGCCATGTCTGAGCCAGCAACGGTGACGCTTACCGCGGGCGGCGAGACGGTCAATACCGCGCCCGAGTGGTGCGCGGTCGAGGGGTGTCAGCGCGCGTGGCCGAGCCCCGAGCTCGCCCCCGGCGGCACCCTGATCATGCCAATTCTTGAGGGTTGGGTTGACGCTGAGGGCGATCCCATGATGCTCGCGAGCGCCCGCTCGGTGAACGCCGACGACCCGGTGCGGGTGCTGGTGACCGCAGACGGCACGCTTGCCGTGCGGCACACCGATCCAAATGCGCCGGCCGGTGATGTGGTGGTGGCGGTGCGGGTCGCAGACACCCGCGGGGCCGAGACGGAGCGCGAACTGCGCATTCGGGTGCGACCGGGCGCCGCAATGGAGTTCTCTGCTGCCGCGATCACGGTGAAAACCGGTGAGCCCACTGTGGTGCGCCCGCTCGAACGAGTCATCGGCGGCTCAGGTTCGCTGCAGCTGGTCGATGCGGTCGTGCAGCAGGGCGCCGCGAGCGTAACGGTGAACCCCGGCAGCGCCACGTTTGAGGTGGGCGCGACGGCGCCCGGCGGTTCGCTGATCGGCGTGACCGTGCGCGACACCGTGACCGAACAAGACATCACCGGCGTGATGCGGGTGACCGCGGTCGAGTCGCGGGGCGGCATCACGGTGCCCCCGCTGCGTGCCTTTGTGCGGTCGCTCGCCGACAGCACAGTCGATGTGTTGGCGGCGATCCCGGGATCGCTCTCGCGGGCGCTCACCGTGCAGTCTGCGACGGTGCGCGAGGGGCAACTGCGCGCCGACGTGATTGAGCACGCTCGGG
>JAAZFP010000347.1 GCA_012511645.1 Microbacteriaceae bacterium | reverse complement strand
TGCAGCCCGGATCATCGATCATGCCGGGCAAGGTGAACCCTGTGGTTCCCGAAGCAACCCTCATGGTCTGTGCCCGCATCATCGGCAACGACGCAACCATCGCCTGGGGTGGCGCACGCGGCAACTTCGAGTTGAACGTGATGATCCCGGTCATGGGCACCGCTCTGCTCGAATCAATCCGCCTGCTCGCGAACGTGTCGCGCGTCTTCGCTGACAAGACCGTTGACGGTCTCGAGGCAAATATCGAACGCATGGCGACACTCGCCGGCATGAGCCCCTCAACCGTGACCCCGCTGAACCGCCTCATCGGCTATGAAGCTGCGGCAAAGATCGCAAAGCACTCGGTCGCCGAGGGCATCACCGTGCGCGAAGCCGTGATTGACCTGGGCTACGTCGAGCGTGGCGAAGTCACCGAGGCCGACCTTGACAAGGCGCTCGACCTGCTGTCGATGACTCACCCCGGCGTCGCGAAGTAGTCCGCAGCAGTCACCCCGCGTCCGCTGCATCGCAGCGATTCGAGGCCCCGGTAGAATCCTTTCCGCCGGGGCCTCTCGCGTACCTCGCCGGGCGGCAGAGTTTCCCCGTCCAGGATCGTCCACAGCAGATCAGGGACTGAATCATCCGCACGCCTGCCCAATAGTCTCGAATTATGGGTTCCCAGCAATCTCGTTCACTGCACGCATCAGATCGGTTGACGTGGAATCAGCGAGCATTACGTTTGCAAGAAGAGGTCGCGCTCGCGACCGAGGCGGCCGACGTCGCACGCGCCGAACTCGCTCCGTATCGCAAGAAATACGACCTCGCGAGCGCTGCGCTCACCCGCGCGCAGTCACATTCCCGACACCTTTACATACTCCTCACGGTTCTGGTCTGGCTGTGCTTTGCCGCGTGCACCGCGGGGTGGCTCGTTCTCGTCGCGCTCCTGCGTGGGCCCGCGGTGTTGGTGATGCTGGGTCTCGTGGTCGCAGCACTCGTGAACGCGTACGCGGCGCGTGCCTGTCTGAGCCCGGCCAAGCATGGGTGGTTCACACGGATCCTCGCAATTGTCGTCATCGCAGCGAACTCGCTGTTCGTATTCACAGGTTTATGGGTCAGTTTCTTCGGCTTCTCCCCCGCCGAGGCCGAGCACCCCCTAGCTCGTGCCCTCATCATCGGTCAAATAATCTGGATTTTGGCGCTCATCCTGTTGCCCATCGCAAGGCGGCGCAAGCGCAGCTCTGTGAAGAAACGAACACAGCAACTCAGCATCGTTGAACGCCGCTATCAAGCCGAGCGGCAGTCGCTGCAGCCGGTCATCACCGGGGAAGAAATCGCTCTCAAAGCTCTCACCCGTCACCGACAACGGCAAGCAAACGATTATGAGCAACGAACTGCTGAGATTGCGCAACGCGACACCGATCTCGCCGATCGAGAGGTTCGAATCACCGCGCAAGAAGCAGCCTTAGACACGCGAGAGATCGAACTCGATCGCCTCTCACACTTACTCCACCGCGACGGTGTCGACACCTTTTATTCGCACTTGCCCGACGCCAACCATCCAGCGTGGGGTCGGGATCCCGAAGTATGGATCGAGTCAGAAAAAGCGGCGATAGTTCGTCTTCGTCAGAGTCTCGCCCGCCAGCGTGGCAAGCTCGCAAGAGCACTCGATGACCTCTCAACTGAGCGTCAACAGTTGGCTGCGGATCATGCGTAACGAGGTCATCCCATGCTGAAGTGCAACTCCGAAGGAGCACCGTGTGATGGCATCCAATGAATTGTTGGCGATCTCAGAAGAGCTTGCTCGCGCCCGCAAGGCCCGCTCTGAGGCCTACCGCGAACAAGCCACTTCCGCCGCTACCGCTGAACGCACCCGGTTCATCACGCTTGGGGTCGTGGCTGCGCTCACTATATTGAACTGTATTTCGTGGGGGGTGGCGCTCTCCTCATTCCCTTTTTTCCTCGTCGTCGGAATCTTGTTCGCCGCGCTCGGCCTGTTGCTGATCTTCATACGCCGATATGTATGGGGTGGGCTAGCCCTTATTGCGACCACGGTGGCAGGGTTGACGTTCGCGGCCGACCCGTCATTCTTCAATCTGGATCTCTCTGCCGACGCTGAGCGCCTGATGCTGGTCCAGGTGCTGTGGCTGGTGCTGACGATTCTCGCGTTCGTGGTGTTGCTTTCGTTTCATCTCGCAGCGAGGATGCGGGAGGCTCAGGCGAAGGGGGCTGTGCAGCTGGTCTCCGACCTGTCAGCGGAATACGATCGCCAAGAAATCGTCGCTGCCCACGCAGAAGCCAATGCGCGCCACACTGAGCGGGTCAGGCAGCACACCGCACAAACTGCGCAGTCTGCCACGCTCGAATCAGCCACGCGCATCGCACACTGGCTTGCCCAAAGAACAGAAAGCACCGCGCAATGAACGCCCCAGCGCACTGGATCATTTCCAAGCACGGCATTGAACCTTGCAAGTCGATCGCCTGGAATAATCACGGCGAACCTGGAGGACCCCACCACGGTCGCCCGCATTTCACTCACCAACAGGCCTCCGAACTCTGGGACTACTATTCCAGCAAAATTTCATATGCTGATTCCCGCATCGATGCGTATAAAGAGGCGACGAGCACCCAACACCAGGTGTTCTCCAACGGAACCATCGCGCTTCAGCAGGGCGATACCACCGAGGACTGGCTTGCAGAGATCGTGCACCTCTTCTCTGCACACGAATACAAGCACGGTGTCCTGCCCAAGTCCTTCAAGATGGAGTTTCCGATCACGCTGCGAACACCGCACTCGGGCCACACCCTCTCCCTTCGTCTTAGGGTTACCCCCTACTATCACGCAATGCTCGGCGAAGTGAGCCATCGCTACGTCCTGGAAAACCACACCCGCCACGCCACGCAGAGGGAGTTGTGGAGCTTTGATCTCGATCTCCGAGACACCATTCGGCTTGCAGCCGAACAGGAGGCGGCATCGCGTCGGATCATCGATTTTGATGAGGTTGAGTACTCGGTGCGACTCGCGAAAGATCTGCAGCGAGAACCCGCTCCCGTGCTTGCCAGACTTGAGCGCAAAGCGAAGCTTCGTCACAACGAGTTTGCAGTGCTCAAGCAGTCGCTTCTCAGAGAGTTCCGGGTTGCCGAAAGCGCCGAAGTGCTCGGAGCCGAGGTGCTCACGCACACCTCCCTCTCACAAGCAATCGCGCACTCCAACGACCGCAACTTCAGCGAGACCCCGTTCATGCCGGCACACTGGGAACTCCCTCAACTCATCGAACAACTCAGCGAAGATATTGCCCGCTTGATCACCATCTGTGAAAATTACTCGCTCGGCCTGCTGAAAGCAGCAAATGCTGGGCTTGGGCATTTTGCGAGAGATATCAAGAACAACTACTTTTTCGAGGTTGCGCCCGCTGAACTTCCCGGGGCAGGCGGCCTATTGCAGCGCTCCAGCTTTGCTGCTCACGGCTATCAGTTTTTATTCTGGACCGATCGCACCCCTGACCTCGTGAGGTGGGAGCTCGCGATCAATACCGACGGCGCCATCGGCCCACCTCACCGAATTCGACACATCGCGCCCGGCAGTGCGCAACCGCTCGTGGTCGATGCGGCGTCGGAGACCGCGCTCGAGGCGATCCCGCTGCTGCGTCAAGCGTGGGAGTCGCGATACGGCGTCGAGGAAGAGTGGTCGCCGCACATGCGTTCCGATTTCTCGGAGCTGAGAAGGCTGGCGGCTGCGTATGACACCCTCCGACCACGCCGATCCTCCCCCCAGCCCAAGCAGGTGACCGAATCAGACGCGTGGCAGTGCATGAAGTTTCATCTCGCCGACCACGGGCCCGCACGCTGCCGATGGAGCAACCTTCCACGACCCGTGATTGAGGGGCGCGAAAGCGAACGATGGTCGTGCCCAGTGGCGCCACCGGAGCAACACTTCCTGAGTTACGCAGAAGCGCTCACCGCATTTCAGGATCCGGTCTTTAACGCAGCGGCAGCGGCAGCGGCAGCGGCAACTGAGCATCGCCCGAATCGCAGCAATATTCGAGATGTCATGAGCGAGCTGCGATCCGATGCTCGGCATCTCGCACCCCTCGACCTTTTTCGCAGGGTATATGCCGAGTGTTACGAACGCAAAGTCGAGCTTCCTGCCGACTTGCACGATGCGTTTGAGCAAGTGTGGCGAGCAGGGGTGAGCGCATCGGGAATCGGCTCGCGCACGTTTTGTGAGCGTCAGTTGACCGATCTACGGTACCAATTACAGGCTGCCGAGGCCGGTGGTGCTCCCGACCAGACACTCGCCCACCTCCGCTGGGCGATCCAGCGTTACCGTTTCGCTTTGCGCACGCGCGGCCGCAGTCTCGAATGCAACATTGCCGAGGCACTGCGGCTCACCGGGCGCGTTGCCGAGCTCACACGAGAGCCAGCCGACGAGAGAGTGTCATGAGTACCCCACGATCAGCGTCCGCCCTCCACCGTCTCGACTCTTGGGAGCCAGAGTCTTGGTTTGTCGACCCGTGGGCCAGTGCTGAAACATTTGTCACTCCTGCGCAGACAGCAGCATCACAGGCGCCGGTTCCAGCTCCGGCTTCTCCGGCTATGTCTGCGCCCGCGGGATGGTACGACGATCCTTGGGGTGCGGGGAGCATTCGCTTCTGGGATGGCGGGACTTGGACTGGCCACACGGCTCCAACACCCGCACACAGCATGTCTGGGATTATCACGGGCGCCACACCTGATGCGGGAACAACGCCCGAACGAGTTGCCGAAGCGCCACCGAGTGCGGCCACGAACCACACCCTACCCAACGGGCTGGTCGCAAGCGCCGCAACCGCAGGCACCCAGTCCGGTGTACCAGACGGAATTCCGGCAACCCCACCCACGCAGAAGCCGCTGAACTGGGCGGGGCAGCTCGTGTGGTTGCCCCTCTCGCTCTTCGCGCTCGTGTCTGCACTGGTGAGCGGCCACGTTGTCCTTGGCGTGCTGTTGATCATTACGGTGCTGGTGTTCGCAGTGATCATGGCCGTGAGTAGCCAGCGACCGTTCCATTACACGCTGCTGACCGCGGCAGTCTCGCCGCTTCGGTACACTCACGCGCTCCTGAGAAAACTCTCGCCGGTCATCGGTTGGCTCCTCGTCATCGTCATGCTGGTGCTGTCGCTGTTCGCGTTGATAGCCCAGTTGTTGGGCATTCCGCTTCACCTCGTTGCGGCGCTCCTGTGTGGTGGCATCGGCGTGTTGCTATTTCTCACCTCAACCCGAGTATCAGGTGGGTGGGTGCATGCCAATGCCTACAAAGATTGGCGCACTCGAGAGGTCAGGCAAGCCCGTGCTCGGCAAGAAAAGAAAGCCGCTCCGCTCTTCAACGCCATGTTCTGGTTCTTCGGCATCGGCATCGGGTTTCTCTTCATTCCCGCCGCGATCGACATCGCAATCTACGTGTCTCGCCTGGCTTCCTGGCCGCTCAGCCTCCCCTGGCTCGTAGACACCACCACCGCGGCGTTTTCTTCGCGGGGAGGGTTCGATAGTGGCGCCGTCTTTGGCG
>JAAZFP010000346.1 GCA_012511645.1 Microbacteriaceae bacterium | reverse complement strand
CACCTGAGCCATCACCTCTGCGAGCTGCAGGTTGTCGACGGCAAAGCCTGAGCCAAGCTTGTCTGACGAGAATTCTTCTTCTGACGAGATGTACTTCGCGAACTTCTCGGGGTTCTCGGTCTCAGTGTATGCGGCCTGGTGTGCGCCCATTCCGCCAAACTGCGCACGCTCCGACTCAACGGCCAGAATCACCGCGTTGATATCAGGCAGCGGCAAGCGGTTGACCTCGTCCTGACCATCAGCGGCGCACTCCTCGTTGATGGTGTTCAGCGCGTTGTCAAACGCGACTGATCCCTCGAGGTGAGCGATCGTTGCGCCACACATGTCAAGGATGCTCGTAAGCTTGTCTCCGCTCACGGGGTAAATAAACGAGGGCCGCCCAAGCGAGTGCTCAACAAAGGTGAGGTCCTTGCGCGTGGCTTCGCTGGCAAGCAGCGGGCCAAAACCAATGTCGTTGCGAGCAGACTGCACACCCAGCTTCACCGCGGGCAGTCCGACGACCATGTCGTTCTTGAATTCCACACCGAGAATCTCAGAGAACTCTTCCTGGATGTCGACCTGGAAGCCGGTGAGGTTTCCATCAGCGCCGACGATTCTCCATGGCTGGTTGGTCTCACCCGCTACAGAGATGACACCTGACTCTTTAATCGAGTCAGGAAGGGCATCGTGGAGCTCCTGCGAGAACTTGCTCGACACTTCGGGTGCCGTGGTTTCTTCGACATCATTGCCGCTGTCGGCCTGCGCACAACCGGCAAGTGCCGCCATGGCAAATGCCCCGGCTAGCGCCATCACTACCGTTTTCTTCATTACATCTCCTAGAAGTTCATTACCGTTCGCATACAACTATGTAACGGGCGGAATCTCAGCGTAGCTCAAAATCCTGAGAAGCACACCCTTCGATGATCACAATTTCGTCTCTTCAGAATTCCTATTAAATACATCACAGTATCGCTCGTGTTTTTTGTGTATTCTTAATAAATCGCCACACAATACTGGAGGATCAATGACGAACGCCACGCGAATTTCTTTGGGAAGCACCGACCTTTCTGTGCACCCCCTGTGCCTCGGCGGCAATGTGTTTGGTTGGACCGCGGACCGAGAAACTTCGTTCCGCATTCTCGATGCCTACGTATCTGAGGGAGGCAACTTCTTCGACACCGCAGATGGCTACTCACGCTGGGTGCCGGGCCACAGCGGTGGTGAGTCTGAGACCATCATTGGCGAATGGCTGCGAACGCGCAGCGATCGCGATGACCTCGTCATTTCAACAAAGGTGTTCGGCCACCCCGAGTTTAAAGGCCTGGGAGGCGCAAATATCAAGGCCGCCTGTGAAGCTTCACTGCGCCGACTCCAAACCGACCATATCGATGTCTATTACGCGCACCACGACGACCCAGACGTCCCGATGGAAGAGTCGCTCTCTGCGTTTTCGGAGCTCGTCGACGCAGGCAAAGTGCGCGTGCTCGGTGCATCGAACTTTTCTGCCGAACGGCTTCGTGAAGCTCGTGAGCTCTCTGAGCAACACTCACTGGCGAGCTATCAAGTCTCACAAGACCACTACAACCTGATGGAGCGTGGCTACGAAACCCGGCTTCGCCCCGTGCTCGAGCAGTACGGCATGGCAGAGGTTCCCTACTATGCGCTGGCAAGTGGATTCTTGAGTGGCAAGTACCGACCCGGCAGCGAGCAGGCCGAGAGCGGCCGTGGCGGGGCTGCCGGTCGCTGGCTGAAGGGACACTGCAGCGAGTATCTCGACGATCGTGGCCTTGCGGTGCTCGATGTGCTCGATGAACTCGCCGCGAAGTACGATGCCGCGGTTGCATCCATCGCCCTCGCATGGCTCGCCGCTCAGCCCACCGTTGGTGCGGTGATCGCGAGCGCGCGCACACCAGAGCAGCTGCCCGCTTTGGTCGGCGTTGCGCAGGTATCGCTCACAGGGGACGAGGTGGCGCGCCTGACATCGGCCTCTGCCCCTGCAGAGAATCACGTGACTCCGGGACAATAACGAGAGTAACAGAATAGGGCCGGTGTGTGGCAGATTGCCAACACCGGCCCTATTCTGTGTGAGTGTGCCGCACTAGATCGCGGTGTACCCGCCATCAACCATCATGGTCGTTCCGGTCACATAGCTGGCATCTTTTGAGAGCAGGAACGAGAGCACGCTGGCGAGCTCTGACGGAGCTGCTTGCCTCCCCATCGGAGCAACAACCCGCTGGCCAGATGAGCCCTGCTGCGGCGGCGTACCAATTGCGTGTCGCGCGAACTCGGTGTTGACTGAGCCGGGACAGAGGCAGTTCGCACGAATATTGTGTGT
>JAAZFP010000037.1 GCA_012511645.1 Microbacteriaceae bacterium | reverse complement strand
TTTGGGAATCGTTCTGGGACATCATTGTCTGGTTCATCTGGATCTTCGTCTTTGTTGCTTATCTGATGGCGCTGTTCTCGGTGCTGACTGACCTGTTCCGCGATCACACGACGAACGGTTGGGTGAAGGCAATCTGGGTGCTGTTCCTGGTCTTCTTGCCGTTCTTGACCGTGCTGGTCTACCTGATCGCCCGCGGCAGGGGCATGAACGAGCGCGCGCAGCAGGCTGCCGCCTCACAGCAAAAGGCTGCTGAGTCGTACATTCGCGACGTTGCTGGCAACTCGCCGACCGACCAGATCGAGAAGGCACACCAGCTGTTGAATGCTGGTGCGATCAGCCAGGAAGAATTCGACAAGCTGAAGAGCAACGCGCTCGCGTAACCTCTGAACGAACGTCACCGAGTGGGTGGTCTGTCTTCGCAAGAAGCAGGCCACCCACTCGTCTGTGCTCGACCGGTCACCGTGAGATACCAAACTGGCCTGCTCGCAATCGAGTGGGCGAGTGGTCAACCGTTGGTGAGTGAGCTCGCGAGCGCATAGGACTCGAGGATCAGCCGCGCGTGGCGCTCGGGTGAGAACACCTCGGCGGCATTCAACGCGCGGGTTGACGCTTCGATAACTTCTTCGGGGTGCTGTGCGAGCCGCACTATGGCGGCTGCCATGCCTGCGGCGTCGGGCGCATCAGCGAGGATGCCGCCTGCTTCGAGGCCCTCGCGAAGTCTTGGGTCGACGTAGAGCACGCTGCGCCCCTCAGTGAGCGCTTCGACAACGGTCACCGGTTGGTTGTCGAACCCGAACGAGGTCAATGCCACCAGGTGCGCCGCACGCATGTGTGCTCGCACCTCATCGCGGCTGAGCCGCCCCAAAAGGCGCACCTCTGCGGTCTGCCCATTGGGGTGCGGCAGTGCGGCAACGGCAGTCTCGGCCGCCGCAGCGAGGGGGCCATCGCCGATGATGTCAACGTGCAGGGATCCTGGATCGAGCTCGCGCTGCGCAACACCGATGGCCTCGATGAACTCGAGAATGCGTTTCTCGGGGGTGAGGCGGCCGATCCACGCGATGCGCAGCGGCAGGGTGACGTCGGTCAGGGGCATCGCGGGTGTGGAACCCTCGGGATGAGCAGCTCCGTGCTCGGCCGGCTCTTGCTCTGGCGAAGCGTTCTCGATGACGACCACGTCGGTGAGGCCAGCGGCGCGCAACGCGTCGGCCTGGTGCGCCGATGGTGAGACGACCACCTGTGTGCGCTCGGCCGTCGACAGGGTGATGCCGCGAAGTGTTGAGTCGGTGCGCGAGGAGGCGAGGTCTTGTCGCGAGCACGCAACGCCGCGCACCCACTTCGCAAACCAGCGCACGCCCGCCGCAGCGAGGCGATCCCCGACTCCCCGCAGCCCTGCCTGCCAGAAGAACGTGTGCACGGTCTGCACCACGGGGATGCCGAGTTCGCGCGCCGCGTCGATGGCTGCTGCGGTGAGGCCGAACTCTGAGTGAATGTGCACGACATCGATGCGTCGTTCGCGCAGCAGCTGTGCCAACCGCTCGCGCAGTTTCGTGGTGTTGCGCACGAGTGGCATATCAACCACCGGCAGGTTGATGCGGGCTTCAATCGTGATGGCGTCCGGTGACGGGATCGGGCCGTGATCACCGTCAGACGTGTGGTGCTGTGATCGGGCTTCGGCGGTGGCGTGTTGCGCATGTGTGCCCCGCGAGCGCACGGTCGGCGAAATCACCGTGACGTCGTGACCCTGATCTCGCAAGATCTGAGCCTGATCAAGAAACGCTGATTGCGCGCCACCCAGGTAGTCGAGCGAGTAGTCGCACACGAGCGCGATGCGCATCGGTGTGGTCGCAGTGCTGATCAGGGGCTCCTTGGGGTGCGAGGTTCAGCCCCGATCTTATCGCCCTGGCCTCAGCTGTGTTCGGGAGATGTCTCAGGAGCTGAGGGCGTCACCGGAGCTGCCGGAACATCCGCTTCGCCGTC
>JAAZFP010000036.1 GCA_012511645.1 Microbacteriaceae bacterium | reverse complement strand
GTGGGGTGCGCGAGGGGCGATCCCGGCGAATGCGAATCGAGCCGACGAGTACATCGAGTTTTTCTTCGGTGCTGGTGGTAGCGCCGGTGCCCGTCTCTTCGGAGCCAAGCGATGCGGAGGGAGTGGCATTGCTGACTGCGGCTGGCTGCAGCTCTGGCTGGGCTGGTGTCAGACCTTCGTCGTCAGAGACCACCTCAAACTCGATGAGCGGGGCCCCGACCTGCACGGTTTGCCCCTCGGCTGCGTGGAGCGTGCGAATGATGCCGGCGTAGGGGCTTGGCAACTCGACGATCGCCTTCGCCGTCTCGACGTCGGCAAGCACCTGGTTCAGCGCCACCTCATCACCATCGGCAACGTGCCAGTGCACGATTTCACTCTCCGTGAGGCCCTCGCCGAGGTCGGGAAGTGCAAAGGTGATCTTCATCGTGTTGCCTCCAAGTTCGCGGGCGCAGGGGTGGGTTCGCCGCCGGCCTCAGCCGTGCGGGAGTTGCGTCGGCCGAGCGTGCGATCCACGGCATCGAGCACCCGATCCAGGTTTGGCAAGAAGTGCTGCTCCCACTGAGCTGGCACATAGGGCAGGTCATACCCGGTCACGCGCTCAGGAGCGGCCTCGAGCGACTCGAAGTCCCGCTCAATGATCGAGGTGATGAGCTCTGCGGCGATGCCGCACTCGGCCTGCGACTCGTGCGCGACGACCAGCCGACCGGTCTTGCGCACAGAAGCTGCGACCGTCTCCACATCGAGCGGTGAGATGGATCGAAGGTCGATCACCTCAATCTCGATTCCCTCGGCAGCCGCGGCGAATGCGGCGTCGAGGCCGAGGTCGACGGTGGGCCCGTACACAGCGAGGGTAACATCGCGGCCCTCGGTGAGAACTGCGGCGGTGTCGAGATCCTTCGTCACTGCCCGGTCGAGCTCACCCTTTGACCAGTATTTGGCTTTGGGCTCGAAAAAGATCACCGGATCATCGGAGGCGATTGCGGCGCGCAACGTCGAATACGCCTCTTGCGGGGTGGCCGCGGTGACCACACGCAGGCCCGGCGTGTGAGCGAAGTAGGCCTCGGGTGACTCTGAGTGGTGCTCGACTGAACCGATGTGGCCGCCGTAGGGCACGCGAATGGTGATGGGTACCCGGTGTGCGCCCTGCGTGCGGTAGTGCAGCCTAGCGAGCTGAGCGACGATCTGATCGAACGCGGGGTAGATGAAGCCGTCAAACTGGATCTCAACGACCGGTCGCATGCCAGCGTAGGTCATGCCGATCGCGGTGCCAACGATGCCAGATTCGGCGAGCGGCGAATCAATCACGCGGTCGGCACCGAATCGCGCTTGCAACCCGTCGGTCACGCGAAACACGCCGCCCAGCTTGCCGATGTCTTCGCCCATCAGTACCACGCGGTCATCCTCGGCGAGCGCGTCGGCCAGGGCCTGGCCGATTGCCTTGCCCAGTTGCGTCTCGGCCTGAATCTCGGCCTGAGTCTCGGTCATGATGCGCTGCCTTCGTAGGTGGTGACCAGGCTGTTGCGCAGC
>JAAZFP010000345.1 GCA_012511645.1 Microbacteriaceae bacterium | reverse complement strand
GTGTTCAGTCGCAGGCCTTCTTCACCACCGGTGATGTCGGAGTTTCGCCGCACCAGCACGGAGCCTGCCTGGGCGAAGGCCAGAGTCACCATCGCGAACGGGATGCCCGACACGCGCATTGCCACGGCACCGGTGACGACCGCGATGACCAGGCCACCGATGATCGCAACGAAGATACCGGGCCACAGACCCATCTGCGAGGCCTGCAAAACGATGCCCAGGCCGTAGGCCCCGGCGCCGAAGTACAGCGCATGGCCGAACGAGAGCATGCCCGACGTACCGAGAAGCAGGTTGTACGACAGTGCGAGAGCGGCGTAGACCAAGCACAGCGAGAGCAGCGCCAGGGTACCCGGCGTGTACGTCGGGCCGGGGAGGACACCGGGGATCGAGATGTTGAGCAGCGGCAGCAGTGCCATCAGCACAACGAGCGCGACTCCGATGAGTGCAGGCAGGTAACGCGTCCAGGACGCCTGGGAGGTGGTGCTCATGATCAGGCCCTCTTTCCCATAAGTCCGGACGGGCGTACGAGCAGCACGACCGCGAGCAGGATGACGACGATGAAGTCACCGGTGTTGTTGAGGTACGTGTTCGCGAGCTGCTGCAAAACAGCGACGAGAACGGATGCCAGTGCGGCACCGGTGATGGAACCGAGGCCACCCACGATCGTCACGATGAACGCGAAGATCAGCAGGGTTTGGCCGAGGTGCGCGGAGACGTACGTGGCGTAGTGCATCGCCAGGACGCCGCCGATACCCGCCGCCGCGCCACCGATCGCGAAGACCAGCGTGAAGGACTTCCGCACATCGATGCCGAGGGCGGTGACCATCGACCGATTCTCGACGCCGGCGCGGATGATCATGCCGTACCGCGTCTTCTGGAGGAAGATCACGAGGCCGACAAGGACGATCACCGCCGCGATGATGAGGACCCAGTACTTGTTCGGGATCTGCGCGCCCAGGACGTTGGTGGTCTGAATCAACCAGTTCGGTCCGGCGATGGTGATCGCATCCGATCCCCAGATCCCCTCGAACAGGGCAATCGCAGCGAACGAGAGACCCACGGTGACCAGGACCTGTTCGATATGCCGCTCATAGAGGGTGCGGATCAGGATCAACTCGGTGAGTGTGGCGAAGATCGCCCCCACGAGCGCACCGACGAGGACGGAGACGAGGAAGGCCGGCCACGTGGTGGCCCCCATCGCTTGGGCGACGAACCACCCGATGAAAGCGCTCAGGGTGAGGAACGCGCCGTGGGCGAAGTTCAGCACATGCATGAGGCCGTAAATGAGGCTCAACCCGCTGGCGACGAGGAAGTAGAGGGCGCCGAGGCCGACGCCGACGATGAGGGTGAGGATGAGAGCGCTCATGCGTGGGCCTCCGCGCTCACGCCGAGAAGGCGACGGGTCAGGTCCTCGTCAGCGAGGATCTCGTTCGCGTCACCGGTGTGGACGACACGCCCACCCGCGATCACGATCGCGCCCTCTGCGAGTTGACGGACGACCTCGAGGTTCTGTTCCACGAGAAGGATCGGCACGAGCTTCGAGGCCTCCTTCAGGGCGTCGGCCACCTCTTGGACGATCTTGGGCGCAAGGCCCTTGGTCGGCTCGTCCACGAGGAGGATCTGGTTGTCGTTGAGGAGTGCGCGCGCAACAGACACCATCTGCTGCTGCCCACCGGAGAGGGTCCCGGCACGCTGATCGCGCCGTTGGACGAGGTCGGGGAAAAGCCCGGCGACGAACTCGCGGCGTGGTTCACGCTGACGCTCGGCGAGGGCGAGGTTCTCGGCGACAGTGAGGCCCGCGAACACTTCGCGGTCTTCCGGTACATAGCCGACGCCCCGCTGGACGATCTTGTGCGTGGGGAGGTTGTCGATCCGCTCGCCGGCGAGGCGCACCTCGCCCCGCCGGGTGATCAGGCCCATGATCCCGCGCAGGGTCGAGGTCTTGCCGACGCCATTGCGGCCGAGGACCGCGGTGATGCCTGTGGGCGGCACCTCGAAGGAGACGTCTTCGACGACCTGCTGCCCCGCGATGGAGCCGCGCAGGTTCTTGACGGTGAGGATCGGCTCGCTCATGCTGTGCTCCCCGTTCCCAGG
>JAAZFP010000344.1 GCA_012511645.1 Microbacteriaceae bacterium | reverse complement strand
ACGGGATATACTTCGTCAGGCTATACACCGCCTCGGTTCGACGCTGCGTCGAACCTGCAGAACGGTGTTGAGCAGCCATTTTTCCAGTCTAGATCACTACCTTTCTATCGCAGTTGAGGAGCGCACCATCAGCGAGGCAAGCACCCCAGATCATCGCGGCGCAGGCGATGCTGCGGGAGATGCTGACCTCGGTGAATATGTTGCCCTGATCATTGCTTACCGTGACCACAGCCTCGTTGAGAGTGTGCTCGCGCAGCTCGAGGCGCAGGCTCAGCTGCCGCATCAGGTGCTGATCGTCGACAATGGCGGAACCCTCACGGACGCAGATCTCGAGTCCATGCCGCTTTGCGGGCGAACACTGCTCATCTCGCGGCCGGATAATCCCGGCTACGGCGTGGCGGTGCACAGCGCTCGCGATCATCTCGGGGATCGAGCGCTGCTCGTGCTGACCCACGATGCAGAGTTCACCTCATCGCTCGCGACGCACCTGTTGCGCACCCTGCGCGAACCCTTGGACGCTGCCGATGCCCTGCGCGTGGGCTGTGTTGCACCGCTGCTCAAGTTCGCGGCTCAACGCGACCGCGTGTTTTCGGCCGGAGGCGCGGTCACGCGAGGCGGTCGCGCCTCCCATCTCACCGAGCCGATATCAACGCGCCCATATCCTGTCGCTTGGGTTGACGGTGCCATCGCAATGTACTCTGCCGAAGCGCTTCAGGCCATCGATTGGATCGCAGAGGACTACTTTCTCTACTTTGAGGATGTCGACACCGGATGGCGGTTGTCACAAACCGGCTTCGCGAGCGTTGTCGTCCCTACAGAGATTGCCTACCAGCAAACTGGTGCGCACCCGATGTACCTCGGAATTCGCAACATGACGCTCTTTGCCTATCGAAGTGGCGTGCATCCCATGAGACAGTTCGGAGCCGTGATTCATCGAGTGAGCCGCGAAGCTGCTGGAAGGCTGCGGCGCCGAAAACCACTCGAACTTCGCGCAGCATGGCGGGGTTGGCGCGACGGCCGCAGCGGTCTCTCAGGCAAGCCTGGCGGCTAACCGTCGCTTTCTTACTCGGTAGGTTCGGGAACCGGTGAGGCTTCCGCGACTCCCGCAGCCACCAGCGAATGGATCTGCTGGTAGTCCGGATACTCGGGATCAACTGCTGGAGGCGCGAGCTCGACGCGCACCGGAGTGAATTCCTTCGCCTTTGCCGCAAGGTTCACGAAGGTGCCGAGCATCGCCTCGGGAATGTCTGTTTGCACGAGATCAGTGCCGGCGTCGGCAATCTCTTGGAACCGCATCAGCACATTCGAGGGACTCATCTGTTCGAGAATCGCCACCTGCAGCTCACGCTGCCGCTCCATACGGTCGTAGTCGCCGCGGGCCGAGCCGTGTCGTGACCGCGCGTACCACTGGGCGTTCTCACCGTCGAGGGTTTGCAGGCCCGGCTCGATGTACCACGCGATGTCGACCCAGTCACCGTACTCGTCCTCGCGTCCACCGACGGGCACGCGCTCGGTCACGTTGATAGTCACCCCGCCGAGCGCGTCGATGAGCCTTGCGAATCCGTTCATGTCGATCAGCACATAGAACTGCACGGTGAGACCCGTTGCGCCCTCGACCGCGTCTTTCGTTGCCTCGATGCCGGGCGATGATCCTCGAGAGACCGAGTCAGCGT
>JAAZFP010000343.1 GCA_012511645.1 Microbacteriaceae bacterium | reverse complement strand
GTGCATGACGGTGGTGCCGGGCGCCAGGTGCGCGCCGAGCCGCACCCGCGAGGTGTCTGCGATGCGCACTCCCTTCGGCACGACATAGTCGGTCAGCCGGGGAAACTTGTCGAGCCCCACGAGCGTGATGCCGGCGCGTTTGAGCTTCGGCACGTGGGCCGAGAACTCATCGGGCTGCATCGGCCCCGCCGTCGTCCACGCGACGAGTGGGAGCACGCCGAAGATGCCGTCGAGGTTGATGGTGTTGGGCTTCACGAGGCAGTGTGACAGCAGGTGCAGCCGCAGGTAGGCGTCTTCGACGCTCGCCGGCGCCCGGTCGAGATCGATCTCGATGCGCACCGCTTTCAGCTCAACGTTGCGCTGGGCGTCGTGGCCCTGCAAAGTCAGCAGGCTCGGCGGCAAGCCGGCCTCTTCGTTCAACGGCGCAAGCTCGGGGCGTTCGAACCAGGCGTCAAGCACTGACCCGTCGGCTGCAATGGTTGCGAGTCCGGTGGCAGAAGCGGTGCGAGAACGTGTCATTCCTCTAGGGTAATAGGGTGAGCTTTTCAGCAGAACCACCCCAGGCTGATCGATCTGAAACGGTGACCAAGCAGGCGCCCACGCCGCCGGCAGCCGCCGACGGGCTTGATCCGGGTGACGTCGTCGCGCTCACCGCGCAGCTCTGTGACATCGAGTCGGTGTCTGGCAACGAGCGCCGCATCGCAGATGCCATCGCCGCGCTGCTGGGTGAGCGCGCACCTCACCTCGCTGTCGCCCGCAACGGTGACACGATCGTGGCCCGCACGAACCTTGGCAGACCGCAGCGAGTGCTCATCGCGGGCCACCTCGACACGGTGCCCGTGAACGGCAATCTGCCCGTGTGGTTCACCGATGCGCATGGTGACGCCGTCGGTGGTCAGAACGAAGCTTCGACGCTCTGGGGCCGCGGCACGGTCGATATGAAGGCGGGAGTTGCGGTGCAGGTGGCGCTTGCGATCGAGCTCACCGAGCCCGCCTATGACGTGACCTGGGTCTGGTATGACCACGAAGAGGTGTCGAGTGAACTCAACGGGCTCGGTCGCACGCTGCGCGAGGCCCCCGAGCTCTTTGCCGCAGACCTCGCGATCTTGTGCGAGCCGACGAACGCGCGCATTGAGGGCGGGTGCAACGGCACCCTGCGGGCCAGGGTGACGCTTCGGGGCACCCGAGCGCACTCCGCGCGCAGCTGGATGGGAGTGAACGCGATTCACCGCGCTGGCGAGATGCTGCAACGACTCAGCGAGTTCACGCCCGAGACCGTGCGCGTTGACGGGCTCGACTACCGCGAGGGGCTCAATGCCGTGCGGGTGACGGGCGGCGTAGCTGGCAACGTGATCCCTGATCTGTGTGAAATTGAAGTGAACTATCGGTTCGCCCCACACCGCAGCGAAGCCGAGGCCGTGAGGTTCGTGCGAGAGTTCTTTGCCGACGCAGACGAGGTGGCGATCGTCGACCTTGCGCCGGGAGCGCGACCAGGTCTTGATGCGCCGCTCGCGCAGAGTTTGGTGCGGGCCGTGGGTGGTGCACCCAGTGCGAAGGTCGGGTGGACCGACGTCGCGAGGTTTTCGGCCCTCGGCATCGCCGCGATTAATTTTGGGCCCGGCGATCCGCTGCTCGCGCATGCCGACGATGAGCGGGTGCCGGTGGCGCAGATTCGTGAACATTACGCCGCGCTACGCGCCTGGCTGAGCGCTTGAGGGCCGTTGGCTTACCTCTCGTTCACTGAGACCGATAGAATAGAGGCACGACTCACAGAGGAGATGCAATGGCTGCAATGAAACCCCGGACCGGTGATGGACCTATGGAGGCGGTGCGCGAGACTCGCGTCATCGTGGTTCGTGTGCCGCTCGAGGGCGGTGGCCGCTTGGTGGTCTCAGTCAATAACGAAGAAGCCACCGAGCTGCGAGACGTGCTGAACGCCGTGCTCGAAGGCTAACCACACCCCGTCGTGGTGTTGAACCCCCGCCCCGTGGCGGGGGTTCACTTTTTTGTGAGGTGCGTGTTTGCTCGTTCGTGAGGAGCGTGCTCGCTCTCTTATAGCGCGTGTTCGCTAGTTCTTCAGCCGCGTGAGCGTGAGCAGACCATCGCCCGCGGGCGACAGCACGGGTGCAATGGCCGGTGACTCGGCAACGGTCGCCAGCAGGTCGCGCATAGCCTGCGTCGCGTCATCGCGCGCCGCAGGGTCGGTGACCTTGCCGCGCACAAACGCGTTGGGCAGCGCAATAGTGCCGCCCGGGCGCACGATGAGCAACGCCGCCTCGAGGTAGTCGAGCACCCGCTTGGGGTCACCGTCGATCACGACCAGGTCATAGGACTCAAGGTTGAGCCGTGACATGACGATTGCCGCGTCACCCTCGATGAGCCGAAGGTTGCTGCGAGAAACCTGCGCCTCATCAAATACCGTGCGCGCCTGGCGCAAGAACTCGGGGTCGCTCTCGATCGAGGTGAGGGTCGCCGTCGGAGCGTAGCGCAGCAGTGCAAGCCCGCTCACACCCACACCGGTGCCGACCTCGCAAATGGCGGTGGCGCCGGTGGCGGCAACCAGGCCCGAAAGCTGAGCGGCAATCGCCCGGCTCACCGGTTCGATGCCGAGCTCGAGCGACAGCCTGCGTGCGTGCACCTGCGCTTCGGTCTCATTCGGGTACTGCTCGGCATACTGCCAGTTGCGTTCGAGACGGCTCACTGTTCCTCCGAGAGTGTGATGAGTGCATGACCCTGCTAGGCCATAGGTGATGTGAACAGCGTACAAGCTGTGAGCGAGCACACCGCGGTGGCACGCGGCACGAGCGTGTTTGTCGCGGGGCGCACCACCACGCCGAACAAGCTGTGAAATCGGTGTGGGGCACTACGATGGGTGTCATGGGATTTGGAGGGCTCACCTTTGACAAGATCTTTCTTGTCTTGGTGATTGCGCTTGTCATTTTGGGCCCCGACAAACTGCCCGGCTACGCACAAAAGCTGGGTCAGTTCGTGCGCTCTGCGAAGCGCATGGCAGACGGGGCGAAAGATCGCCTGCGCGATGAGATGGGGCCAGAGTTCGACGACGTCGACTGGAAGCAGCTCGACCCCAGACAGTATGACCCGCGTCGCATCATTCGGGATGCCCTCGTTGAAGACGAACGAGAAGCCCGCGCCGAAGAGCGAAAAGAGAAGGCTGCCGCGGCCGCTCAGGCTCGGCGCGCGCGTCTCGCCGGGGCCTCAGAAGGCGATAATGTCGAGATTGTGCGATCGGGGACACAGACATTTTGCTTCGACGAGGAAGCCACATGAGCATCACGCCGCCCTCTCGTGACTCATCGCAGGTCTCACCTGCCGAGGGCGCGGATGGCGAGATGCGCGGAGGCGTGCACATGACTCGAAGCCGAGAGCTCGAACTGCTGCACGAGACGCACAACGACATCGCGCTCGCACTCGACATGCACGCCATGCTGACCGTGACGAGCATTGACGGCACCTTTCTCGAGGTCAATGACTACTTTGCCAGGGCGACCGGCTACTCACCAGAGCATCTCATCGGGTCAAAGTTTCGCATGCTCACCTCAGACCACCACCCGCCAGAGTTCTGGAATGACTTCTGGGAAACAGTGAAGCGCGGCGAGGTCTGGCAGGGTGAGATGTGTACCCGAACCGCAGATGGCGGAGCCTGCTGGATGTACAGCACGAGCGTGCCCATGTTTGACGGTCACGACACCCCGCAGCGGTTCATGAACATTCTGAACGACATCACGGTGGTGCGTGAGGCCGAGGCAAAGATTCGCAAGATTGCCTACACCGACCCGCTGACAGGGCTCGCCAATCGTGCTGCAATGATCGATCAGATTAGTGGCTGTGATGTCGATGAGGAGACCGAGGCCTGTGCGCTGATCACCATCTCGCTCGAAGATTTTCAGATGCTCAGCGATGCGTTTGGGTATGCGCTCGGTGAGAGGCTCATCGAGAAGGCGGCGTTACGTTTGCAGGCACTCGATCTCAAGCCAGATCTGCTCGCCCGCACCGACTCTGACGTCTTCGGGCTGGTGTTCCACAGGGTCGGCGGCACCCCAGATGAGGCGGCAGATCGAGCCGAAGTGATCGCGAACAAGATCATGGCCGAATTGAACCAGGGGCTCATTCTTGACGGTGGTGCGACCCTGCAACCCGCCATGCGAGTGGGCTACGGTGTGTCATCACAGGCGCGAAAACTTGGCGGTGCGGCGGTGCTCAATCAGGCAGACACGGCCCGTCACCGGTCACTCAGCAGCCGCGGCATGCAGCGCCCGGTGAGATTCTCGATCGAAATGATGGAGGAGATTCAGCGGAGCGTCAACACCGTGCTCGACCTGCGCAAGGCCGTCACGAACCGTGAGTTTCGCCTGCACCGTCAACCGATTGTCGATGTCGACGGTGAGCCAATCAGCTACGAACTGCTGCTGCGCTGGGAGCACCCCGAGCGAGGGTTGGTGCCGCCGAACGAGTTTATTCCGCTCGCCGAGCAGAGCGGTCAGATTCTCGAAATTGGTGACTGGGTCGTCGAAGAGGCGTGCCGAAACCTGGCTAAGCGTCGCGAGGACCCTCACGTGCGCAACCTGCCGCTCTCCATCAACGTGAGTGAATATCAGCTTCGCGTCGGCAGCTTCGTCGACCGGGTGAGGGCCTCGCTCGAGAAGTATGACGTGCGCCCAAGCTTGCTCTGCGTCGAGGTCACCGAGACCCTGCTGCACGTTGACATTGACCGTTCGATCGCTCAGCTCGAAGAGCTGCGCGATCTCGGTGTGAAGATCTCGCTCGACGACTTTGGCACCGGTTTTTCTTCGCTGAGCTACCTGCAGCGGCTGCCGGTGCACGAGGTGAAAATTGATCGCTCGTTCATCTCGGCGCTCGAGCATGATGATTCACAGATGAAGTTTGTTCAGGGCATCGTGAAGCTCGCGCACATGTTGGGTCTGTCAACTGTAGCTGAGGGTGTCGAAAATGAGGCTCAGTTTCATCGACTGCGCAGCATGGGCACGGATAGCTTTCAGGGCTACGTGTTCGGCAAGCCTGAGCCGATCTAAGTCTGAGTCTGAGCCGAACTCAGCCTGAGGTGATTTCGGCCTGGGCTGATCTCATGGACTGACCCTGATCAGTCAGCGTGAGCCGGATGAGTCGGTCTGGAGCGGCAGTTTGGTGTGGGCCAAACTCACCGGCCTGGTCACAAGGGCGTCAGCAATGGCCCGAAGCTCAGCTGCCGCAGGGTCATCGTTCAGCGTGAGCACCGCTGGTGTGCCGGCGTCGCCAGCCTCGCGAAATACGGCGCTGAGCGGCACGCTGCCCAGCAGCGGCACCTGGGTCTTGCCCTCGTCGAGCGCGTTCGAGAGCCGCTCGGCCACGGCTTCGCCGCCACCCGAACCAAAGAGCTCAAGCACACTGCCGTCAGGCTGCGCGAGCCCCGCCATGTTTTCGATCACACCAATCACGCGCTGGCCCGTCTGATGGGCCACGAGCGCGCTGCGCACCGCGACGTCGGCTGCGGCCTCTTGCGGGGTGGTCACCACCAACACCTCGGCCTGGGGCAGCAGCTGCCCGACACTGATCGCGATATCGCCCGTGCCCGGCGGTAAATCGAGCAGCAGCACATCAAGGTCACCGAACCACACATCGCGCAGAAACTGCTCGATCGTGCGGTGTAGCATGGGCCCGCGCCACGAGACGGCGGTGCTGCGAGGATCTGCGTCGCCCAAGAACATGCCGATCGAAATGACCTTCACCCCGTGAGCGACCGGTGGAACAATCATTTCATCGAGCCGGGTGGGCTGCTCAACCTTGCCATCGCGTGAGAGCCCCATGAGCCCTGGAATGGAAAACCCGAACACATCAGCGTCGACGAGCCCCACTGACAACCCGCGCTCAGCCAGCGCGGCGGCGAGATTTGCGGTGATGCTCGATTTGCCCACGCCGCCCTTGCCGCTCGTGACCGCGAGCACACGGGTGAGTGAGTCGGGGCCAAACTGTGGCGCGCGCACGGGCTTGCCGCCTCGCACGATCTCGATGAACTCGCGTCGCTGCTCGGGGGTCATGACGCCCACGTCGAGGCTCACCTCGGTCACTCCGTCGGTGGCCTCGGCTGCGGCACGCACCTCAGTCTCAATGCGGCGGGCCGCGGGGCAGCCGACAATGGTGAGCAAAATCTCGACGTGCGCGCGCCCCTCGCTTGAGACGTCGACGGCCTGCACCATGCCGAGCTCGGTGATGGGCCGCAGAATCTCGGGATCGTTGACCTGGGCGAGTGACTGCCACACCGCCTGTTCGGTGCTGCGCGGGTGCGCGTGATCAGGCGCCACGGCGGTCATCCTCTGCGCCGTCTGCCGCGGCTGAATGATCTGCATCGCCTGTGACAACTGCATCGCCTGTGACATCGGGAGTGACACTGGCATCGTGTGCGGGGTGTGCTGCCTCGAGCTCGGCAAGCAGGGCCCGAAGCTCAGCGCGCACAAAGTCTCGGTCGGCGAGGTCTTTCATTGCCAGGCGCAGCGCGACCACCTCGCGGGCGAGAAACTCGGTGTCGGCGAGGTTGCGCGCGGCGCGCTGCCGATCCTGTTCAATCTGCACCCGGTCGCGGTCGTCTTGGCGGTTCTGAGCAAGCAGAATCATGGGCGCCGCATATGACGCCTGCAGCGACAGGATGAGCGTCAGCGCGGTGAAGCCGAGCGCTGCCGAGTCGAAGCGCCACTCTTCGGGCGCGATGGTGTTCCACGCGAGCCACGCCACACACACGGCGGTGAGGGCGAGCAGAAACCAGGGGGTGCCCATCCCGCGAGCAACACCCTCGGTCCACCGACCAAACACCTCGTTGCTCTCGGTGCCCGAGCGGGTGGTGACGCGCGTGCGCGATCCGCGAGGGCTGCTCGCATCTTCGTGGCCGCGCCTGCCAAACCAGCTCATCGCGCGCCCCTCGCCTCGTCGTCGGCGTGTCGCCAGTCAGCGGGCAACAGGTGGTCGAGCACATCGTCGATGGTGACCACCCCCACGAGCTGGTGCTGTTCGTTGACAACGGGCAGCGCGACAAGGTCATAGCTCGCGAGGCGTCTCGCCACCTCGGCCGCGCTTGCGTGCACCGGGATCGCCTCGATCTCGCTGTCGAGCAGTGCCGAGATGCGTTCGTGTGGGGGGAACCGAAGCATGCGCTGAAAGTGCACCATGCCGAGAAACTCACCCGTCGGGGTTTCATACGGCGGGTGCGTTACATAGACCGCCGACGCCATCGCCACGGGCACCTCGCTGCGGCGGATGCTCGCAAGCGCCTCGGCAACGCTCCCCTCGGCGGCGAGCACCACCGCTGAGGGGCTCATCAGGCCGCCAGCCGTGTCGGGGTCGTACTCGAGCAGCCTGCGCACATCTTCGGCCTCTTCGGGCTCCATC
>JAAZFP010000342.1 GCA_012511645.1 Microbacteriaceae bacterium | reverse complement strand
GCTCAGTACTGTTCACCGCCGATGGCGCACGCGAGGCGTTCGCCGGTGCAGAAATCATTCAGGCTCGCTTCGACGAGTTGCAAGACGTGGTGTCGCAGGGCAGCCGCCACGCCCGCCTGCTTGAGGCACACCCCGAAGTCGTCGGCAACTTGCTGTTCGTGCGCTTCGCCTACAAAACCGGTGATGCCTCTGGCCACAACATGGTCACCAACGCGTCAGATGCGCTGATGCAGCGCATTCTGTCATGGCAGATCGGCCTCAGCTACGGCTCCATCTCGGGCAACTTCTGCTCTGACAAGAAGGCCACCGCAGTCAACGGTATCCTCGGCCGCGGCCGCAACGTCGTCGCCGACATTCTGCTGCCCCACGAGGTGGTCGAGCGTCGCCTGCGCACCACCGCACAAGAAATGGCCGACCTCGTCGTGCGCAAGAACCTCGTCGGTTCGACCATCGCTGGCGCCATTCGCTCGGCAAACGCACACTACGCCAACATGCTGCTCGCCTTCTATCTCGCGACAGGGCAAGACGCCGCCAACATCGTTGAGGGCTCGCAGGGCATCACCTACGCTGAAGCCCGCGACGAGGGGCTCTACTTTTCATGCAGTTTGCCGCACCTGATCGTCGGTACGGTAGGTAATGGCAAACACCTCACCCAGATCAACGACGCGCTCGAGAAACTCGGGTGCCGCGACGATCGTGAGCCGGGCGAGAACGCTCGCCGTCTCGCCTCACTGATGGCTGCGACGGTGCTGTGCGGCGAACTCTCACTGCTCGCCGCACAAACCAACCCCGGTGAGCTCATGGCCACGCACCTGCTCATGGAGCGAAAGGAACAGCAGTCTTCATGACCACCCCGACCCCGATCGGCATTCACGACCTCGAGCTGGCGACGACCCACTATGTGGTCACGCTCGACGACCTTGCGTCACACAACGGCACCGATCCTGCGAAGTACCGGCTTGGGCTGGGCCAGGATCAGATGAGCTTTCCCGCGCCCGATGAAGACATCATCACGATGGGCGCTGCGGCGGCCGCTCCCCTGCTCGAACGCAACGGCACCGAGGGCATTCGCACGCTGATCTTCGCGACCGAGTCGGGAGTCGACCAGTCGAAGGCCGCTGGTGTCTCGGCGCACCGCCTACTGGGTTTGCCGAGCGACGTGCGTGTCGTCGAGTTCAAGCAGGCTTGCTATGGCGGCACCGCCGCGCTTCAGGCAGCCATTGGCATGGTCAGCCGCACCCCAAACGAGCGCGTACTCATCATTTCGAGCGACGTGGCCCGTTACGAGCTCGACAGTCCCGGTGAACCCACCCAGGGCGCAGGTGCGGTCGCAATGCTCGTCAGCGCTTCCCCCGCATTGCTCGAGATTGAGCCGATCGCGGGGCTTTTCACCGATGATGTCGATGATTTCTGGCGCCCCAATGATTCATCAACCGCGGTCGTCGATGGTGCGCTCTCGGTGAGCGCCTACCTCGACGCACTCACAGGCGCGTGGGACAACCTGCAGGCACAGGGCGGCCCCGCACTCGACGAGATCGACCGCCTGCTCTACCACCAGCCGTTCACCAAGATGGCCAAGAAGGGCCAGGCCCACCTCGCAGCATATGTGGGCAGCGAGCTCGACGTCACGCTTCCGGGCGAAGCCGCAAGTGGCGGCCGCGACACCGGCCTCGCGCTCGGCACGCTCTACAACCGACGCCTCGGCAACACCTACACCGCGTCGCTCTTCGCTGGCCTCGCATCTCTGCTGCACCAGGATGACTCGCTCGAGGGCAAGCGCATCGGGCTCTTCAGCTACGGCTCGGGCAGCGTGAGCGAATTCATCACCGCGACTGTGCAGCCCGGCTACTTCGACTCGAGCCGCGCCGCGCGGTTCTACGCCGAGCTCGACGCGCGCGTGCCGCTCGACATCGACCACTACCGCGAGTTGCACGCGACAGAGCTCTCAAGCGCCACCGATGTAGTGACGCCGCGCGTCAGCACCAGTCAGTACCGCTTCGCCGGCATCAGCGGCCAG
Organism: Microbacteriaceae bacterium; assembly: GCA_012511645.1. Lineage (GTDB taxonomy): Bacteria > Actinomycetota > Actinomycetes > Actinomycetales > Microbacteriaceae > Leucobacter. The sequence continues at coordinate 4,306 of JAAZFP010000342.1, read as the reverse complement.
GCGCGTCAGTACGAGCGCGTCGACCAGGCCGCGTAGCACTCGAGTAGCCCCGAGAGTCTGCGGACTCTCAGCACCTCAGAGGTACCGAGAGCGCATTCTGCGCATCAGACCGCCAAGGTGAGGCGTTCGAACATCAGGCCGACACCACACAGCCCAGGCGAGAAACGTGTTCTCGCCTGGGCTGTGTTGTTGACCTGCGGGTGAGCTTAGCCTTCGACTGACCCTGCGCGCTCAAGCACGAGCTCGCGCACGCGGGCTGCGTCAGCCTGGCCGCGCATCGCCTTCATAACAGCGCCGATCACGGCACCGGCGGCCTGCACTTTGCCGTCGCGAATCTTCTCGAGCACATCGGGCTGCTGCGCAAGCGCCGCGTCGATCGCTGCGATGAGCGCCCCATCGTCAGACACGATCGCGAGACCCTGCGTCTCAACGATCTCTTCGGCGGTGCCCTCACCGTCGATGATGCCCTGCAGCACCTGACGAGCGAGCTTGTCATTCAGCGTGCCCGCGTCAACGAGCGCCACGACTGAGGCGATCTGCTCAGGACTGATCAGGTCGGTCGGAGCCGCGCCACGCTCATTGGCGATGCGGGCGATCTCGCCCGTCCACCACTTGCGCGCAGTCTGCGGCGGCACATTCGCTGCCACGGTCGCCTCAATCGCATCGATCAGACCAGCGTTCACGACATCGCGGAACTCAAGCGCCGAGAACTGCCACTCGTCGCGCAGTCGGCGGCGACGCAGCGTCGGGTGCTCTGGCAGCGCCGCGCGCAGCTCTTCGATCAGCTCGACTGATGGCGCAACCGGCGGAATATCGGGCTCCGGGAAGTAGCGGTAGTCATCGGCATCGCTCTTCGGGCGACCCGGCGAGGTCTCGCCCGTGTCTTCGTGCCAGTGACGCGTCTCTTGAGTGATCGTGCCACCCTCAGAGAGGATCTGCGCCTGACGCTGAATCTCAAACCGCACGGCACGCTCAATCGAGCGCAGCGAGTTCACGTTTTTCGTCTCGGTGCGGGTGCCGAGCACGCTCATGCCAGCACCCTCGTTGCCACGGGGGCGCAGTGACACGTTGGCATCGCAGCGGAGGTTGCCGCGCTCCATGCGCGCATCAGACACACCAAGCGCCACGACGAGGTCGCGAATGGTCGATACATAGGCCGCCGCGATCTCGGGGGTGTCAGCCTCTCCCCCGAAAATCGGTCGAGTCACAATTTCGACGAGCGGCACACCGGCACGGTTGTAGTCGACGAGCGAGTACTCTGCGCCCTGAATGCGACCGGTCGAGCCACCGACGTGGTTCAGCTTGCCCGCGTCTTCTTCCATGTGCGCGCGCTCGATCGGCACATGCACCACACGGCCCGACTCGAGCTCGATCTCAACTTCGCCGTCATAGGCGATCGGGTCGTCAGCCTGCGAGATCTGGTAGTTCTTCGACAGGTCTGGGTAGAAGTAGTTCTTGCGTGCGAAGCCCGACAGCTCCTGGATCTGGCAGCCAAGCGCGAGGCCAAGGCTGATCGAATAGCGCACCGCCTGGTCGTTGACCACCGGTAGTGATCCCGGAAGCCCCAAGCACACGGGGGTGACATTTGTGTTCGGCTGCGACCCAAACTCGTTGGGTGCTGAGCTGAACATCTTTGTCTTCGTGCTGAGTTCGACGTGCACCTCGAGGCCGATGACCGGCTCAAACAGTTCGAGGGCGCGATCGAAATCCATGATCTTCGTCTTTGCCATTACGCGTCAGCCTTTCCGGTCGTCAGCGCGCCGTGCGACGGCACCTTGGTGTAGAACGGGGCGCCATCGCGCTCGGTGATGATCGACTCAATCGCTGCACCGGTGGTGAACAGGCGAGCGTCGTCAAACGCGGGCGCGAGCAGCTGCAGGCCCACAGGAAGCGAGTCTTCGTCGGCGAGGCCGATCGGCAGCGATAGGCCGGGAATACCCGCCATGTTTGCCGGGATCGTCGTCGCGTCGTTCAGGTAGGTCTGCATCGGGTCACTCTCGGCACGCCCGATCTGCCAGGCCGTCGTGGGTGCGGTCAGCGAGGCGATGACATCGACCTCGCCGAACGCGTCAGCGAAGTCACGCTGAATCAGCGTGCGCACCTTTTGCGCACTGCCGTAATAGGCGTCGTAGTAGCCGGCAGAAAGCGCGTAGGTGCCGAGGATGATGCGTCGCTTGACCTCGTCTCCGAAGCCCGCCGCGCGGGTCGCGCTCATGACGTCTTCGACCGTGCCGCCACCATCGGGAGTAACGCGCATGCCGTAGCGCACCGAGTCGTACTTCGCGAGATTGCTCGACGCTTCTGCCGGGTGCAGCAGGTAGTAGGCGGCAACCGCGTATTCGAAGTGCGGGGCGTCGATCTCGATGACCTCAGCACCGTGAGCAGTGAGCAGAGCGACCGCCTCGTCAAAGCGGGCCTTTGCGCCCGCCTGCACGCCGTCGAGCATGAGCTGCTTCACGAGGCCAACCTTGAGACCCTTCAGCGTGTCACGCGAGGCGCCCGAGCGCGCAGCTGCGGCCATCGACGGCCAGTCATGCTGCAGCGAGGTCGCGTCGTGGTGGTCATGACCGGCGATCACGTCTTGCAACAGCGCCGCATCGAGCACGGTGCGAGCGCATGAGCCGACCTGGTCGAGCGACGACGCCATCGCGATCGCACCATAGCGACTCACGCCGCCATAGGTGGGCTTGAAGCCAACCGTGCCGGTGAGCGCCGCGGGCTGGCGAATCGAGCCGCCGGTATCAGAGCCAAGCGCAAGCGGGGCCGCAAACGCCGCAACCGCAGCAGCCGAACCGCCGCCCGAACCGCCGGGCACCCGAGTGAGATCCCAAGGGTTGTGCACGGGGCCGTAGGCCGAGTTCTCGTTTGATGAGCCCATTGCGAACTCATCCATATTGGTCTTGCCAATGTTGACGAGACCTGCCGCACGGGCCTTCGCGACCACCGTCGCATCGAACGGTGAGCGGTAGCCCTGCAGAATCTTCGACGCTGCCGTCGTCGGCATGTCAGTGGTGACGAGCACGTCTTTCACCGCGAGCGGCACGCCGGCGAGCTCGCCGAGCGCTTCTCCGCGGCTGCGCTGCGCGTCAACCTCAGCGGCAGCGGCGAGTGACGCCTCAGCGTTGGTCGCGAGAAACGCATTGAGCTCGCCATCGACCGACTCGATGCGATCGAGGTGGGCCTGCGCCGCCTCAACGGCAGAGACCTCACCCGCGGCGAGCTTCTGGCCCAGGTCAGCGGCGGTCAGTGTAATCAGTTCAGTCATCGCCCTGCCCCTACTGCTCTTCACCGAGGATCGATGACACCCGGAACATGCCGTCTGCCGCGTCGGGTGCATTTGCGAGCGACTGCTCGAGCGTCAATACATCGGCGACCACATCGGGTCGGGTCACGTTCTTGAGCGGAATCGGGTGGCTCGTGGCCGGCACATCGGTGCCAGCGACCTCGGCTACCTTGGCGACGTGGGTCAAGATCGAGCTGAGTTCGGCGGTGAGGCCTTCGATTTCGTCCCTGGTTAGGGCGATCCGAGCGAGCCCAGCGAGATGTTCGACGGTGGTCGATGAGATCTCACGGCTCGCACCAGTGGTTTCAGACATGCTGCTCCCGGTCGAGTGGTCGAGTGAACCTCACTATCCTATCCCGCCACACCTCAGCGATCGCCGTCTGCCCACCACACTGTCAGCGTGTGATCAACGCGTGCCCGGTGCATCCTGGCGCCTCGTGCCATCACCGTTCCACAGCCCCGAACAGCCACGCCGGTGGCTCGTCACCAGGTGCACGTCGACGATGCCGATCGCGGTCATGAGCGCATACATCGTGACGGGGCCGACGAAGCTGAAGCCGTACTGCTTCAGCGTTGCGGCGAGCGCCTGTGATTCTGGTGACTGCGCCGGCACCTCACCGTCGTGCTTTGGCGTGGGGCTCTGGTCTGGCATGAACGACCAGACGAGCTCTGCGAGGGTGGTGCCGGCGTCACGCAGTTGCACAGTGGCCTGTGCGTTGTGAATGGTAGCGAGGATCTTGCGGCGGTTGCGAATGATGCTGGCGTCTGCGAGCAGCCGCTCGACGTCGGTGTCGCCGAAGGTAGCGACACGCTCTGGGTCGAAACCCGCGAAGGCCTCACGGAATGCATCGCGTTTGCGCAGCACTGTCAACCACGAGAGGCCCGACTGGAAGGTCTCGAGGCTCAGCCGCTCAAACACGCCCGCCTCGTCTCGCACCGGCATGCCCCACTCGGTGTCGTAGTACTCGGTGAGCAGCGGGTCGCTGGTTGCCCATGCTGAGCGAATCAGTGTCGTTGCCTGGT
>JAAZFP010000341.1 GCA_012511645.1 Microbacteriaceae bacterium | reverse complement strand
GACGACGCTAAAAGCCCTGGTCGCAACATAAATTGCATTTTTGAGGTTCGCGTGCGAGAATTGAGTGTTCGCGTGTGAAGCGCGTCCCACACGTTCTTCGCGCGAGATATCGGGCGATCGAGCAAGCTCACGCGCCTGATCTCGGGTGCGTGGTTCTACGATGTTCAAGGAGCAGCATGGCTGTAAAGATTCGTCTGAAGCGTCTCGGCAAGATCCGGGCACCCTACTACCGCATTGTCGTGGCTGACTCACGCACCAAGCGTGACGGCCGCGTGATCGAAGAGATCGGCAAGTACGATCCCACCCAGAACCCCTCGCTCATCGAGGTCAACGGCGATCGTGCTCAGTACTGGCTCGGCGTTGGCGCACAGCCGACCGAGCAGGTGGCCGCGATCCTGAAGCTCACCGGTGACTGGGGCAAGTTCAAGGGCGAGGGCGACACTGAGTCGAAGGTGCTCTCACCCGAGCCAAAGGCAGTGTTTGAGGCTGACACCAAGAAGAAGCCCGTGCTGCGCCCGAAGACCGAAAAGGCAGAGGCAAAGGCTGAAGAGGCTCCGGCAGAAGAGGTCGAGGTGGCAGCTGAGGCTCCCGCTGAGGCAGCCGAAGAAGCCGCTGCTGAGGCCGAGGGCTAAGCATGGCAGGCTCGCTCGCTGAGGTGCTTGAGCACCTCGTTCGCGGCATCGCAACCTTGCCTGATGAGGTGCAGGTCGAAAGCCGAGACACCTCTCGCGGTGAACTGCTTGAGGTGCGAGTGAACCCGCGCGACCTCGGTCGTGTGATCGGCCGCAATGGTCGCACCGCCCAGTCGCTGCGCACCGTTGTCGGTGCACTCAGTGATGGCCGTCGGGTTCGCATCGACGTCGTCGACACTGACTCAGACGAGGCTGACGCCTAGTGTCAACCCCGTCACACCGCGTCACGGCTCCTCGCCCCGCTCAGGGTGCGGGGAGCCTGCGCGTTGGTCGCCTGACAAAGCCTCATGGGCTGAAGGGCGCCTTGAAGGTCGAAATGTACACCGACAATCCCGACGCACGATTTGTGCCGGGTGCGCGCTTCCATTTGCAGGTTCCTGAAGAATCGCCGTGGTTTGGCCGTACGATTACGGTTCGTGAACTGCGGTGGTTCAACGGTGTGCCGGTGGCGTTCTTTGACGAGGTTTCCGACCGCACCTTGGCTGAGAGCATCGTGCGTGCGATTCTCTGGATCGACGAAGATGCCGTTCGCGCGAGCGTTGAAGAAGACGCGTGGTACGACCATCAGCTGGTTGGCCTCGACGTGCACCGGGACGGGCAGTCGGTCGGCAAGGTTGCTGAAGTTCAGCACCTGCCTGCCCAGGATCTGCTGGTGGTGCAGACCCCGACTGGCCCCGTGCTCGTACCGCTGGTTGAGGCAATTGTTCCAAAGGTTGATGTCGAAGCAGGCGTGATCACGGTTACGCCGCCGGCTGGCCTCTTCGAAGAGCTTTCCGACGAGGGCGCCTAATCCGTGCGCACCGATATCGTCACCATCTTTCCGAGCTATTTCGACACGCTTGAGCTCTCGCTGCTTGGCAAAGCCAAATCTCGCGGGCTGCTTGAGATTCATGTGCACGACCTCCGTGATGCCGCGCACGACCGACACCGCACCGTCGATGACACTCCCACCGGTGGGGGAGCCGGCATGGTGATGAAGCCAGAGCCGTGGGGCGAGATGCTCGACGGAATTCTCGACTCAGCTGATGACACGGACGAGCAGCCGCCGCTGATCATCTTCCCGTCACCCGCCGGCGAAGTCTTCACTCAGGCCATGGCCCGAGAGCTTGCAGAAGAGCCTCACCTCATCTTTGGGTGCGGGCGCTACGAAGGGATCGATCAGCGCGTCTTTGACGAGTATGCAGACCGTGGCCGCGTGCGACTCATCAGCATGGGGGATTACGTGCTCACCGGCGGCGAGGTCGCCGTGCTCGCAATGATCGAAGCAATCGGCAGGCTTTTGCCTGGGGTTGTTGGCAACCCCGAGAGTCTCGTCGAAGAGTCGCATGAGCAGGGTCTGCTCGAATATCCGAGCTACACCAAACCCGCCAAGTGGCGGGGGCGAGAGGTTCCCGCAGAGCTCTTGAGTGGTAACCATGCCGCAATTGCACAGTGGCGGCACGAACAAGCGCTCGAGCGCACGAAGCGTGTGCGACCCGACCTGCTGCCAGGGTAACTGAACGCCAGGTGTGACATAAGTCGCCAGATTGTGGCATAATAGACGTTTGTGCCACGGTGCGATACTGCCGCGAGGGGTCGCACAGACCGTGAGCGCCACATTCTTTTCATCACTGATTCATGTGTTCCGACTTGCGGCGGGCGCAGAGAGTAGACAATCATGCAGAAGCTCGACCAGGTCGATGCCGCATCACTCAAGAGCGACATTCCCGATTTCCGTGCCGGTGACACCGTCAAGGTGCACGTGAACATCATCGAGGGCAACCGCTCACGTGTGCAGGTGTTCCAGGGTGTTGTCATCGCCCGTCACGGCGAAGGCGTCCGCGAAACGTTCACCGTTCGCAAGATCAGCTTCCAGGTTGGTGTTGAGCGTAAATTCCCCGTGCACACTCCCGCGATCGAAAAGATTGAGGTTGTGAGCCGCGGTGACGTGCGCCGTGCCAAGCTCTACTACCTGCGCGGCCTCACCGGTAAGAAGGCGAAGATCCGCGAGAAGCGCGACATCTAAGCTCACGCATTCATTCAGGCTCCCGCCGATTTCGGTAGGGGGCCTGAATTTTTTGCACAGCACGCACCGATAGGGTGCATAGTGAATGTTTGCTAACCCGACGGAGCCCCATGTCTGATCGCCCCGCACCCCGCAGAGGGTTTGCGCGCAGCCTGCTGCGACTCCTGGGCGATCTGCTGGTCATCCTGCTCGTCGCCTTCACGGTCTCGTTTCTGCTCAAGACCTTTTTGGTGCGCAGCTTCTACATTCCCTCGGGTTCCATGGAGCACACCCTTGAGGTGCAAGACCAGATCCTGGTGAACCAGCTGGGGCCTGATGTCGTTGGGCTGGAGCGAGGCGACGTGGTGGTCTTTGAAGACCCGGGTGGTTGGTTGAGTTTGCCCGCGAGCGCCCGCACCGCGGCTCCCAATGAGTTTGACAAGCTGATGCAGACGCTTGGTCTCGCGGCAGACACCAGCACCGACTACGTGGTGAAGCGCGTGATTGGCGTGGGCGGCGATCGGGTCGCCTGCTGCGACAGCTCTGGCCGGGTGACCGTGAACGGGGTGCCACTCGACGAGCCATACATCGTGATCCCAGAGGGCAAAACGGCTGCCTCTGACCTTGAGTTTGACGTTGTTGTGCCCGAGGGCTCGGTGTGGGTAATGGGTGACAACCGATACTCAAGTGTTGATTCTCGCTATCACCAAGATGAGCCAGGCCGCGGCTTCGTGCCGGTCGATGAAATTGTGGGGCGGGCCTTCGTCGTGCACTGGCCGCTGTCGCAGTTTGGCTGGATTGATAACTACCCCGACACGTTTGTGGGTGTCGAAGAGGCGAAGGCGACTGATCCTGGTGAGTGACACCCCTGCACCGCAGGCGCGTGAGTCGCTCTCGAAAGAACCAACGCTGCAGTTTGAACACGATCGCTTTGCTGATGGCGTGACCCTGGTCATCGGTGTGGACGAGGTGGGTCGAGGCGCAATAGCCGGGCCCGTCGCAGTCGGAGTGCACGCGGTGACGCACGGCACTCTTGAGTTCCCCCTGGGGCTGCGGGACTCTAAGCTGCTGAGCGAAAAGAAGCGTGAGGCCATTGCGCCGCTCGTCACCGAGTGGGGGGCCGGGGCGGTGGGGTTCTCCACGCCGCAAGAAATCGACGAGCGCGGCATCTCGTGGGCGCTCGGCGAAGCGGGCAGGCGCGCCCTGCTTGACCTGCATCGACAGGGGGTGCCTGTCTCTGACGCGCTGATCCTCGTCGATGGGTCTCATGACTGGCTTTCGCCCTCGCTGAGGCAGCCGCTGCGAGTGCAGACGAAGACCCAGGCGGATCGCACCTGCGCGAGTGTCGCCGCGGCGTCGGTGCGGGCAAAAGTTGAGCGAGACGATCTCATGCGCGCCGCGCACGAAGCTGAGCCGCACTATGGGTGGCTGTCAAACAAGGGCTATGGGTCGAAGGCGCACTATGCGGGGATCGAAGAGGTCGGTCTCTCACCGTTGCATCGGCGCTCCTGGATCCGCATGACGGGCGAACGCTAGGCTAGACAAGTTCGAGTGGCTGCGAGCCTGTGGCGCGGCCCCCATTCACCAGCGGCAGAGCAGGGCACGCACCTCCCGCCGCAGAAACGTTGAGGATCGATATGACCACCTTCTCGCGAGCCGACGGCCGAGCGCCCGAGCAGATGCGCCCCGTCACCATCGAGCGTGGCTGGAACGAGCAGGCTGAGGGCAGCGCGCTGATCACCGTCGGCAAGACGAAGGTGCTCTGCTCGGCGTCGTTCACGCCCGGAGTGCCGCCGTGGCTGCGCGGAAAGGGCACTGGCTGGGTGACCGCCGAGTATGCGATGCTTCCGCGCGCGACGAATGAGCGCTCGCAGCGCGAGTCGGTGAAGGGCAAGATCGGTGGTCGCACCCACGAGATTTCCAGGCTCATTGGCCGCTCGCTCCGCGCGATTATCGACACCAAGGGTCTCGGTGAAAACACTATCGTGATCGACTGTGACGTGCTGCAGGCCGACGGCGGCACTCGCACCGCGGCAATCACCGGTGCCTACGTCGCGCTTGCCGACGCGATCGAGTGGGCCCGCGCACAGGGGCACGTCGCAAAGAATGCGAAGCCGCTCACGGGCAGCGTTGCTGCGGTGTCAGTGGGCATCGTGAACGGGGTTCCCGTGAGCGACCTTCCCTACATTGAAGATTCGCGGGCCGAAACCGACATGAACGTGGTGGTTACCGGCACAGGCGAATTTGTAGAGATTCAGGGCACTGCCGAGGGTGTGCCGTTTCAGCGCGTCGAACTGAATGCTCTGCTCGACCTCGCGCTTGCCTCGGCTGCTGAGCTCACCGAACTACAACGTGAGGTGCTCGCGGCCAACCTGCCGACGGGCAACTGATGCCTCGGCAGATTGTGCTGGCTTCGCACAACGCGCACAAGCTGGAAGAGCTGCGTGCGATCCTCGGGGAGCACCTTGGCGGGATCGAGCTGATCGGGTATGACGGCCCCGAGCCGGTTGAAGATGGGCTGAGCTTCGAAGCGAACGCACTCATCAAAGCGCGGGCGGCGGCTTCCCATACCGGCCTTCCCGCGATTGCCGATGACTCCGGCATCGCTGTTAAGGCGTTGAACGGGTCGCCCGGCATCTTCTCGGCACGCTGGGCCGGGCCGAAGCAGGGCGATCAGGCCAACCTTGAGTTGCTGCTCGCGCAGCTGAGCGACATTGCAGACGAACACCGCGCTGCGTCTTTCATGTGCGCAGCGGTGCTCGTGATGCCCGGTGGCGAGGCATTCACCCGAATCGGCGAATGGCCGGGGCGACTGCTTCGTGAGGCTCGAGGATCCGAGGGGTTCGGTTACGACCCGATCTTTCAGCCTGAGGGCGAGAATCGCTCGGCCGCGGAACTCTCGAGCGCAGAGAAGAACGCGAGGTCGCACCGCACGCGAGCCTTCACCGCGCTTGCTCCGGTGATTGTCGAACAGCTCGCTGACTGATTCGCGGCTCTCACCTCTGCGACACTGCGGCGGTGTTCGCTCACCGCTGCGAGCACCGAAACTCACGGTGCTGAGGGAGTAAACTTGGGCACTATGCAGAACGCGCCGCTTCACGACGCTTCACGGGTCACCCATTTCCGATGCGACCCGGCTGAGGTCGACGGCAACACCATTCGCGTGCGCTCATCCGCGCACATCGGTGACGAGCCGTTCATGGCATTCACCGAGGTGATTGAATTGCCCGCATCGCTTGCCGACGCCGATGCAGCCGTTGCCGCAGAGACCGTGAAACTGCTCTCGCTCGCGGTGTCGCTCAGCTACTTCAAGGCGTTCGCACCAGCCATCTACGCGGTGCCCGAGGGGCTCACCCCACAGCAGCGAGTGTTCATCACCGAGCTCATCTCGCACGGCCTCGGTGAGTTTGCGCATGTGAATGATTTGCCCGAGGTGCTCGACACCCGCATCGAGGCGCCGATTCTTGACGATCCCAGTTCGGTGGTCCCCGCAGGGATGAGCGGCAGCGGTGCGCCGATGGAGATTCGCAGACCGCTGGTCGCCGTCGGTGGCGGCAAAGACTCGATTGTGTCGATCGACGTGATGAGACGGGCAGGGCTCGACTACGGTCTCTTCGCGGTGAATGCGAAACGGCCCATGATCGACACCGCGGCTGTTGCCGGAAGGCCGCTGGAATCGGCAACTCGCACCCTTGATCCGCAGTTGTTCGATCTCAACCGCTCGGGGGCTCCGAATGGGCATGTGCCGGTTACGGCCATCAACTCACTGATTGCCCTGCTCACCGCGATGGCCGCGGGCTACGACGCGGTCGTGTTCAGCAACGAGGCGAGTGCTTCCTACGGCAACCTGAACTGGCACGGCCGATTCATCAACCATCAGTGGTCGAAGAGCAACGAGTTTGAGGGGCTGCTGCGCGAGACGTTGCCCGAAGGTGCGCCCGGCTATTTCTCAGTGCTGCGACCGCTGACCGAGATTTGCATTGCGCGCCGCTTCGCCGAACTTACCGAGTTCCACGGCGTGGTCACCAGCTGCAACCGAGCATTTCGCATTCATGACGACACCCCCAAACGCTGGTGCGGTGACTGCCCGAAGTGCCGCTTCGTGTTTCTGATGCTCGCGCCGTTTATGAGCAAGGAGCAGCTGCTCACGATCTTTGAGGGCAATGACATGCTGTCAGATGCGACTCAGCGCGAAGGCTTCTTCGAGCTGATGGGCGCCGACGGCATCGCAAAGCCGTTCGAGTGTGTGGGGGAGCCCGATGAGTGCCGGGTCGCGCTCTCTTTGCTCGCGGCGCACCCCGACTGGGCGAAGCACGAGGTGCTGACGGATCCTCGATTTGCTGCGCTGGTGCTGCCTGCCGAAGCGCAAGACCGCGTGTTCTCCTGGCGCAATGAGACGCATTTCTTGCCCACCGAACTCGAAGGCTTCGTTCGTGCGGTTTCGTGAACTCGTAAACAAGACCGTCGTGATCTGGGGCGCTGGGCGGGAGGGCCTCACCGCCTACGCTGACCTTGCAAGGCATGGTGTCGACGCGGAATTCGCGCTCACCGGCTCAGGCGCAGCCCCCGAGGGGCTCCCCGCGCCGGCACACACCGGTGATGACGCGCTCGAACGACTCCTGAGCGCCGATGCGGTGGTGAAGTCTCCGGGCATCCCGCACACCTCGCCCGAATACCGCGCTCTCACCGAAGCCGGTGTGACCATCACCTCGCTCATGGATCTCTGGCTCACCGAGAATCGCGACCGTGTCATCGGCGTGACAGGAACGAAGGGCAAGAGCACGACGTCGTCGCTCATCCACCATGTGCTGAATGAAGCAGGCGTGCGCAGTCAACTTGCCGGCAACATCGGCATCCCGGTATCGCACCCGATTGATCCCACGACCCAGGTCGCAGTCACCGAGATATCCAGCTACCAAGCAGCAGAGCTCACCACGACACCGAGCGTTGCCGTGATTACCTCGCTCTATCCCGAGCACCTGCCGTGGCACGGGGACTACGACAGCTATGTGCGCGACAAACTGCGGCTCATCTCGGTCGGCGAAACCCAGGTCGTCATCACGGAAAACGACGAGGCACTGCGAGCATCTGTGCGCGCGAACGTGCACCCCTTGTCCACGGTCATGACCCCGAGCAGACTTGGCATCACCGTCACCGACACCAGCATTGACTGGCAGGGTGTTGGCAGCGTGCTGCGTGAAGACCTCAGTCTGCGTGGGACGCACAATCTCGCGAACGCAGCGGTCGCACTCGCTGCTGCCACGCGCTACGCGCCCGCCGCTGACCGCAGAACACTGCTTGCAGCACTGCGCACCTTTGCGCCCCTGTCGCACCGCCTCGAAACGGTGCCGTCAGGCGATGGCCGCACCTGGGTTGACGACGGTCTTGCGACCGCGCCAGAGGCCGTCATCGCAGCGCTGACCGCCTTCGCCGATCGCGATGTCACCCTGATCGCTGGCGGGGCAGAGCGCTGGCTCGACTACGACGTGCTCGTGCGCCATATTACGCAGCAGGATGTTGCTGTCCAGAACACGCAGGCGAGTGCGTCACTGCGCATCGTCAGCACCGGCCCCGCGGGCACCAGGCTTGCCTCACTGTTGCGTGACGAGAACGTGGACGTCACCGATGCGGGAAGCTTCGCGGAAGCACTGAGGTGGGCCGACACCCACACCCCACAGGGCGGGGTCGTGCTGCTCTCACCGGCAGCCCCAAGTTTCGATGAGTTCGCAGACTACGAAGCCCGTTCAGCAGCCTTCCGTGAGGGTGCTGCCGCGGCAGTGCTGACGAAGGACGCGAGTAATGCAACCACCGATACCGACAGCGCCAACCACAATGCGGTGAGCGCTTCAGACGAAAGGCCGTGAGCATGCAGCGTGGACTCGTGCGACCAGACGTGTGCGCCACCGACGCAGAGCTGATCGCCAGCGCACACTATGGGCTTGAAGCGTCGGCAATCGAGCTTGGCAGCAACCAGGATCGCAACTACCTGCTTACCTCATCCGATGGCACGAAACATGTGCTGCGCATCGACAACGAGGTGTTCACTGACGACGCCCGTGACGGGCAACACGCGGCCCTCGACGCGTACCGGTCCGCGGGGGTGCCCGTCGCATCGGTGCTACCAGGACTCGACGATGCCCTCACCCAACGCTGGAACGGGTTCGCTGCACGTCTCAGCGAATTCGCCGAGGGCGAGCCGCTCGTTGACGCCGGGTACCTGGCCCCCGGCGTCATTCGGGAGTTTGGTGCGCTCGCCGCGGCGTCGGTCAACGCACTGCGGTCGGTGCAGCACCCGGGCCTCGACCGTGATCACATGTGGGATATGCGTGTCGCGCACCGCGAAACCCACGCGCTCGCGCCGTCGATTGCTGACGAAGGGCTGCGCGAGCGCATCCTCGGCGCCGCAGACGCGGCATGGCAGGCCGTGGCTCCGCTGGCAGAGACGCTGCCCGTGCAAACGATTCACGGAGACCTCACCGACGACAACGTGATGGGCCGACGCGGTGATGACTCGCGGCTGCACCCGCACACGGTGCTCGACCTGGGCGACCTCGCGTACGGTTGGCGGGTTGCCGAGCTCTCGGTCACACTCAGTTCACTCTTGCACCACGAACCCTCGCGCCCACTGCGGGTGATCGAAGCGATCGAAGAGTTTCACCAGGATGCCGCGCTGAGCGCAGCCGAAGCGAGGGCGGTGTGGCCGTTGACGGTGTTGCGTGCCGCGCTGCTCGTCGCGAGCGGACACCGGCAGCTCGAGATCGATGGTGAAAATGACTACGCGCGTGAGCGCATTGCTGGGGAACAGGCGATTTTCGACGCAGCGACCGCGGTTCCACTCGAGGTCGCAACCGAGCTCGTGCTTGCGAGCCTCGGGTACCAGGGGGTCGCTGTCGGCGCAGAGTTGAAGCTTGTCGCGGCGCCGCCAACCGCTCTGCCAGCTGCTGGGGCCGACGCTGGTCCGTTGCGTGCCCTGCTGCCGGGCCTCGTTGGTGAGGTTGCCGTCATTGACCTGGGCGTTGAGAGTGAGCTGCTCGATGCGGGCACATGGCTTCTTCCAGACGCTGAAGAACGCCTGGTCGAACAGGCGTTCCGTGAGGGTGCCGCCGCCGTGGTTTTGCCCTATGGGGTCTACCGTTTGACGCGCGGCGAGATGAACTCTGTTGATGAGCCCAAGACATGGTCGCTGAACTCTGAGATATTTCTCCCTGATCCGACACCGCTCCAGGTGTGCGCACCGGTTCCCGCAACAGTTGAGTCGATCTGGCCCAGGGGAGTCGTGCTCGAAGCCGCTCATGGCTGGCGGCTCGTGATCAGCGGCTTCTTCCCCGATGTAGCCTCCGGTGACATCGTTGCAGCCGGTGCTCACCTCGGCCACCTTGCCGGTGATACCTCGTTGCACGGGCTGACCGTGGGCTGGCGGCGCGGCGACGCATGGGCAGGGGAGATTACGCCCCTCGCGCAAGCCACCGCCCAGGGCGAACGAGGCGGAGTGCAGGCCGGGCAGCGGCTCGGCACCTCCCTCACCACGCCCTCACTCGTGCCTGCCTGGCGTCGTTTCACCTACGACCCTGCCGCGATCCTCGGACTCGAGTCACACACGCAGAGGGATGAATCAGCCGACGAGCAGCTGCGCCGCGAACGTATCTTCGCGAGCGCGCAAGAGCGGTACTACGAGCGGCCCATGCAGATCGAGCGCGGATGGCAGCACCACCTCATCGACACCACGGGGCGAACCTATGTCGACATGGTGAATAACGTCGCGGGCCTCGGCCACGGGCATCCCGGAGTTGCCGACGCCGTGAACCGGCAGATTCGGGTGCGCAACACCAACTCGCGTTTTTTGTATCGTGAGCTTGCTGAATACAGTGAGCGGCTGCTCGCGAAGCTGCCCACAGACAGTGGTCTCGACACTGTGCTGCTCGTCAACAGTGGATCTGAGGCGGTCGATCTTGCGCTCAGGCTCGCACAGGCCGCGACCGGCCGCAAAACCGTGGTCGCGTTGCGTGAGGCCTACCACGGATGGACCATGGCCAGTGATGGTGTCACGACCAGCGCATTCGATAACCCGTATGCGCTGAGCAGCCGACCCGACTGGGTGCATATCGCCGACGTGCCGAATCGCTTCCGCGGCACCTATCGTGGCGCTGCCGAGGATCGCAGCGTCGCTGCGCGGTATGCGGCCGATCTGAGCGTCGACCTCGACCGGCTTGCCGATGAAGGCCGCGACGTCGCCGGCTTTATTTGTGAATCAGTGCTCGGAAACGCCGGGGGAGTGCTGTTGCCTGGCGGGTACCTCGCCGAGGTGTATCGCCTTGTTCGTGAAGCGGGCGGGCTGTGTATCGCCGACGAGGTGCAGGTTGGATTCGGCCGCATGGGATCAAGCTTCTGGGGGTTCGAGCAGTCGGGCGTCATGCCCGACATCATCACGATCGCAAAGCCGATGGGCAACGGGTTTCCGATTGGCGGGGTCATCACCTCGAAGGAGATCGCCGACGGGCTCGCGAGCCAGGGACAATTCTTTGCCTCAACCGGTGGTAACCCGCTGAGCTGCCGCGTTGGCATGGCCGTGCTCGACGCGATGGAGAACGAAGGGCTGCAGGCAAACGCTGAGCGCGTGGGCAAGCGGCTGATCGCCGGATTCACCAAGCTCGCGGAGCGGCACGAACTGATTGGGCCGATTCACGGTGAGGGGCTCTACCTCGGAGTGGAGCTCGTGCGTGACCGCGAGACGATGGAGCCCGCAACCGCTGAGGCCAACGCCATTTGCGAGCGGCTGCGCGAACTCGGTGTCATCGTGCTCACCACCTCAGAACGATCCAACGTGCTCAAAGTGAAGCCACCGCTGTGCCTCACCGAAGAAAGCGCTGACTTTGTCGTGGCGCAGCTCGACCGGGTGCTCACCGAAGGATGGTAATTGGTAGCTCTCAAGCCCCAGTAGGCTTAAGAGGTTGGCGCGAGTGGCGGAATTGGCAGACGCGCTGGATTTAGGTTCCAGTGTCTTCGGACGTGGGGGTTCAAGTCCCCCTTCGCGCACGAGAACGAAATAACCCCTGACCAGGTGTTTACACACTTTGGCCAGGGGCTATTTTTCGTTCATGGGGCAGGATATGGGGCAAGCGCTGTCCGGCCCGATTTATGCGCTTGCCAGAGTTCGGGTGAACTCCTTGACTGCTGCCCGCTGCATCGTGGGCGTGACGTGCGAATAGACGTTCATTGTGGTCGTGATGGTTGTGTGACCGAGACGCTCCTGAATCACCTTGGGTGACACCCCTTGCTCCAGAAGAATCGTCGCGTGGG
>JAAZFP010000035.1 GCA_012511645.1 Microbacteriaceae bacterium | reverse complement strand
GATATGGGAAGAGTCGGGCACCTACCGGTTTGACCGAACTGGGGTTTCTCGCGACGCCGTGTACAGTATCGACACACCGCCCCCGACCGCCTCCGGATCATTGCACGTCGGTCATGTGTTTAGTTACACACACACCGACACGGTGGCTCGCTATCAGCGAATGCAGGGCAAGCGCGTCTTCTATCCAATGGGCTGGGACGACAATGGCCTCCCGACGGAGCGCCGCGTGCAGAACTACCATGGCGTGCGCTGCGACCCGTCACTCCCCTACGTCGACGGTTTTGTCCCTCCGCACAACGGCGCAGATGGTAAGAGCGTAAAGGCGGCCGACCAGCAGCCCGTCTCACGACGCAACTTCATCGAACTGTGCGAGCGTTTGACGCTCGAAGACGAACAGCAGTTCGAAGACCTTTGGCGAACGCTCGGCCTCTCAGTGGACTGGGCGCAGACGTACCGAACCATTGGTGATGATTCGCTGCGCGCCTCACAGCTCGCCTTTATTCGCAACGTCGAGCGCGGTGAGGCTTATCAGGCACAGGCTCCCACGCTGTGGGATGTCACCTTCCGCACCGCGGTCGCTCAGGCCGAGCTGGAAGATCGTGAGGAGCCAAGCGCCTACCATGCGCTCTCCTTCCACAAGAGTGATGGCTCAGGTGACATTGTCATCGACACCACCCGACCAGAACTCCTCGCAGCCTGCGTTGCCCTCGTTGCGCACCCTGATGATGAGCGGTATCAGCCACTCTTCGGGACCACGGTCCGCACGCCCGTGTTTGATGTGGAGGTGCCGATTCTCGCACACCACCTCGCACAGCCCGATAAAGGCACCGGTATCGCCATGATTTGTACCTTTGGCGATGTCACTGACGTGGTGTGGTGGCGCGAACTCGATCTCCCCACTCGCGCAATTCTTGGTTTTGACGGCCGAGTGCTTCGTGAGATGCCCGAGGCCATCACCTCAGAGGCTGGCCGCGCCGCCTACGAGCAGATCGCTGGGAAGACCGTGTTTAGTGCAAAGCAGACGATGGTTGAGCTATTGCAAGCGAGTGGTGAGCTGAGCGGTGAAATTCGAAAGATCACTCATCCAGTCAAGTTCTTCGAGAAGGGTGACCGTCCGCTCGAGATTGTCTCCACTCGACAGTGGTACATCAAGAACGGGGCCCGCGATGAGTCACTGCGCGAGCGGTTGATCGCCCATGGCCGAGAGCTCCAGTGGCATCCGGACTTCATGCGTGTGCGGTACGAGAACTGGGTCGAGGGGCTTTCCGGAGACTGGTTGATCTCACGACAGCGTTTCTTCGGCGTGCCCATTCCCGTCTGGTATCCACTCGATGATGAGGCGAATCCGCTCTACGAACAGCCGATCATCCCCACAGGTGAGCAGCTTCCAGTCGATCCGTCCAGCGATGTTCCGGCGGGCTACACCGAGGCGCAGCGAGGCGCAGCGGGTGGCTTTATTGGCGAAGTTGATGTGATGGACACCTGGGCCACCTCGTCACTCACGCCTCAGCTCGCCGGCGGATGGGAGCGGGACAGCGAACTCTTTGGCCTCGTCTACCCCTTTGATCTTCGCCCTCAAGGCCAGGACATTATTCGCACCTGGCTCTTCAGCACGCTTCTCCGAAGCGAGCTTGAATCAGGCACCCTCCCCTGGCGTCATGCGGGCATTTCGGGCTGGATCCTCGATCCCGACCGAAAGAAGATGTCAAAGTCGAAGGGCAACGTGGTCACCCCCGCGGGAATGCTGGCGCAGCACGGCAGTGACGCAGTGCGGTACTGGGCTGCCTCAGCCAAGCTCGGCACGGACGCTTCATTCGATCCCCAGAACCCCACGCAAATCAAGATCGGCCGGAGGCTCGCCATTAAGCTGCTCAACGCAGCAAAGTTCACGCTGGGGTTTGATGCCTCAGGAGGAACCGAGGTTACCGAGCCCATCGATCGATCAATGCTGGCAGTGCTTTCGGGAGTAATCTCCGAAGCAACCCGAGCCTTCGAATCGTACGATCACGCTCGCGCGCTTGAGGTCACTGAGAGCTTCTTCTGGACGTTCTGCGATGACTACCTGGAGCTGGTGAAAGAACGTGCTCACAGTGGTTCGGGCGCATCGCAAGCCTCAGCCGTGCGTGCGCTTCGCATCGCGCTGTCCGTATTCGTCCGCTTGTTGGCCCCCTTCTTGCCGTACGCCACCGAAGAGGTTTGGTCATGGTTCCAGGATGGCTCGGTGCACCGCGCCGAGTGGCCCATCGCCGATGAGCTCTCCGCTCACATCGGTAGTGACGCGGATGCGGGTCTGCTCGACCTGGTTGGCAGCGCACTCATCGGCATTCGCGGAGCAAAGACCGCGGCCAAGGCTTCCCAAAAGACTGAGGTTTCGCTCGCAATCGTTCACGCCCCAGCGGCACAAGCCTCTCGAATCGAGTACGCGGCAGATGACCTGCGTGCCGTTGGCAGGATTGCTGAGCTCAGAATCGAGCCAGCTGACGTCCACACTGTCACCGTCGCTTCAATCGAGCTCGTTCCCACGGAGAACTGATCATGCGACTAGGCGTGCGCTGGAACTCCAGGGAGGTTCCGCACCCGAGCGTTCCCGAGCCTCTGCACTCTGCAATCCATGCGCAAGAGGCCGAGCACCGCGATGCTGAAGCCTGGACTCTGACCTGGCTCGAGGGTAGGGCCCACTGTCGGCTCGATGCACTCGTGCTCGTTGCCGAACAGCCAGACGGAAGCGTCTCGGTGACGAGTCTCGTTGGTGATGCCCTCAGTGCCGATGATGATGACGACGACTGGTTAACGTAATGCGAGAGGAACGTCAGATGCGATCAAGAATACTCTTTGCAGGCGCCGCGGGTATTGCGCTTGTGTGCGCACTTACTGGCTGCGCGCCCGAGCCAGGTGAGGTCGCGGGAAATACCGGCAAGGGCGAAGAAGTCATTAACCCAGAAACTGAGTGGGGCGGACACACCGTAATCGAGGAGACGCCAGTGACCGTGCTCCCTGACTCCTTCCCGAGTGACCGCTTCGCACTGCCTACGGGTGCCGTGATCCAAAACACCGGCGAAACCAGCGAGTCCTCGTGGTTTGTCGTGCTGGTCGCCGAGGATCGAGCGGCTGCGGACGCACTCTGGCAGGAGATGATCGACGCCAACGGTCTTCTCGCAGTTGAAGAAAGTGAGAACGAGGTCGGCGGGAACGTAGCGACTTTCGAAGCAACCGGTCTCGAAGTCTTTGCAATGATGATCCCTGCGGCTGATGGGCCAGTTCAACTCAGTTACGAGCTTCGCAGCTGGTCATAAGCGCACCGGGTGCACTCCCCCTCGCTCACGACTCGACGCAATTCGTGCGCGAGATACGAGATCAGAGCTGTGTTGCCGCTCTGGGGTGCGCGCTAAGCGCTGAGCTCGCCCCCCGATGCTGCCCCAAGCACGCGGGGGCCAGCCTCGCCGAGCACCGCTTCGCGTGTCACAATCACCTTTTCAATCTCGGGGTTTGAGGGCACATCAAACATGATTGGCCCGAGAACGTCTTCGAGGATAGCTCGAAGTCCCCTGGCGCCTGTCTTACGCTCCACAGCGAGCGCAGCAATGGCCTCAAGCGCTGGCTCTTCAAACTCAAGCCCAACACCGTCAAGCTCAAACATGCGCTGATACTGCTTGACCAACGCGTTCTTCGGCTCAACCAAGATGCGAACAAGCGCCTCGATATCAAGCGGCTCAACCGTTGCCACGACGGGGAGTCGACCAATGAACTCGGGAATCAGGCCAAACTTGTGCAGGTCTTCTGGTTGCACCTGCGAAATCAGGTCAGCTTCATCTCGTTTGCTGCTGACCGGTGCACCAAACCCAATGCCCCCCTTGCCCAAACGAGACCCAATGATCTCTTCGAGTCCGGCGAAGGCGCCGGCGACGATAAAGAGCACATTCGTCGTATCAAGCTGAATAAAGTCTTGGTTCGGGTGCTTCCGACCGCCCTGAGGAGGAATCGAAGCCACGGTGCCTTCAAGAATCTTGAGGAGCGCCTGCTGCACCCCTTCGCCAGAGACATCACGGGTGATGGACGGGTTCTCTGCCTTGCGCGTGATCTTATCGATCTCATCAATATAGATGATCCCAGTCTCGGCTCGCTGCACATCAAACTCCGCCGCTTGCAGAAGCTTGAGCAGAATGTTCTCAACGTCTTCACCGACATACCCGGCCTCGGTAAGCGCAGTGGCATCTGCGACCGCAAATGGCACATTCAATTGTCTCGCAAGCGATTGGGCGAGATAGGTCTTGCCACACCCGGTGGGGCCAAGCATCAGAATGTTCGACTTCGCAATCTCAATCTGCTCTGAGGCCATGTCCGCCGAGGTCAGTGCCTTCGCTGCCCGAACCCGTTTGTAATGGTTGTACACCGCTACTGCGAGTGACTGTTTCGCACGGTCCTGGCCGATCACATACTGATCGAGAAAATCGGCGATCTCGCGGGGCTTGTGCAGCGAAAAATCTGCCGGCTCTGCCACCTGGTTCTCGGCAAGCCGTTCCTCAATAATCTCGTTGCAGAGCCCAACGCACTCATCGCAAATATAGATCTGAGGGCCAGCGATCAGCTGCTGCACCTGCTTCTGGGACTTCCCGCAAAATGAGCACTTGAGCAACTCACTGCTCTCAATTTTTGCCATGGACCCTCCCCGCAGATAACCACTTTTTGAATCGCCACCAGGTTAGCCCGAACCACCGACATTGGCGCAGTAGGCACGCCGATTGCGTGTGACCGCTATGCGGGAGTGACCGCCTGCGGATTCTTTCGGCTCGTCAGCACCTGGTCAATCAGGCCGAACTCAAGCGCTTCTTGTGCGTCAAGAATCTTGTCACGGTCAATGTCTTGATGC
The DNA here is from genome assembly GCA_012511645.1 of Microbacteriaceae bacterium. Classification (GTDB taxonomy): domain Bacteria; phylum Actinomycetota; class Actinomycetes; order Actinomycetales; family Microbacteriaceae; genus Leucobacter. Next base: position 16,524 of record JAAZFP010000035.1, on the reverse strand, counting down.
ATCTGCTCAACGGTACGGTTTGAGTGCTTTGACAGGGTGCTCTCAAGCCATTCGCGCATCCTGAGAATCTCGCGAGCTTGGATCTCGATGTCACTCGCCTGGCCATGACCCGATCCGCCCGAAGATGGCTGATGAATCAGCACGCGCGCATTCGGCAGCGCGAGACGCTTACCTGGGGTTCCTCCCGCAAGAAGCACCGCTGCGGCCGACGCCGCCTGTCCGAGGCAAACCGTCTGAATATGCGGACGAATGTACTGCATCGTGTCATAAATCGCAGTCATCGCAGTGAATGATCCACCGGGAGAGTTGATGTACATGATGATGTCACGCTCGGGGTCTTTGCTCTCGAGCACCAGGAGCTGCGCCATGATGTCATCTGCCGAGGTGTCGTCTACCTGCACACCAAGAAACACGATTCGGTCTTCGAACAGCTTCGCATATGGGTCAGTAAAACGGGTGCCGTATGCCGTCCGCTCTTCGAACTGCGGAAGAATGTATCGCGATCCGGGCATGGCGAGTCCAGAGCTAGTGAGCTGATGCTGTGGGGTCTGCATTGTCGATGTACTCCTGTGCTACTTCTGTGTTCCGCCGCCGCCGACTACGTCACTCGCAGAATCACGAATGTAGTCAACAAAGCCATACTCGAGGGCCTCATCGGCGGTAAACCAGCGGTCTCGATCGCCGTCTGCGTTGATCTGCTCGACCGTCTTTCCGGTCTGCGAAGCAGTGATTTCCGCAAGTCGGTTTTTCATCGAGACAATCAGCTGGGCCTGAGTCTGAATGTCGCTCGCAGTGCCACCAAAGCCGCCGTGTGGCTGGTGCAGCAGCACTCGTGCATTTGGCGTGATGTACCGCTTCCCCTTTGTGCCAGCGGTCAGCAAGAACTGCCCCATAGACGCAGCCATGCCAATGCCCACGGTGACGATATCGTTGGGCACAAAACTCATGGTGTCGTAGATTGCCATGCACGCAGTGATCGATCCGCCAGGCGAATTGATGTAGAGATAGATATCTGACTCTGGGTCTTCTGCAGCGAGAAGCAAAATCTTGGCACAGATTTCGTTCGCGTTGTCATCCCGAACCTCGGAACCGAGCCAAATAATGCGATCTTTCAGCAGACGCTCGAACACGCTGTTCGGCGGTGTCTGTTCAGCCATAGCTGCACTCCTTCAAATTGTGCCTGATATGAGGCTACTCACTTGCGGCGCCTCACACTGGCATGTTCGCCGTCGGCGTGTTCGCCAACAAAAAAGGATCCCCTCAAAGCTGAGGGGATCCTTTTCAGAGAGCGTCGTTTAGTCGTCAGACTTCTTCGCCGCGGGCTTCTTTGCGGGTGCCTTCTTCGCAGCCGCCTTCTTCTCTGCGGGCTTCTCGTCGGACTTTGCTGCAGCGTTCTTGGCCGGAGCCTTCTTCGCCGCAGGCTTCTCGTCGGCATCAGCCTTCTTGGCCGGAGCCTTCTTCGCCGCAGGCTTCTTGGCCGGAGCCTGCTCTGCTGCGGCTTCTTCGGCCTCAGCAGCCTCGACGATCTCCTCGGCTTCTTCAAGCACCTCGGCAATTTCTTCATCGTCTACTGCGGTGAACTCGCTGAGGTCAATCGCCTTGCCCTTCTTGTCGACGACCTTCGCCTTCGACAGCGCCACTGCAAGCGCCTTGTTGCGGGTCACCTCACCAAGGATGGCGGTCATTTGCCCGCCCTGGCTGATTGCCTGCAAGAACTGCGACGGATCCATGCCATACTGCTGCGCCGACTGGAAGATGTACTGCGAGAGCTCGTTCTGGGTTGGAGTGACCTTCTCCTGCTCGGCGATTGCGTCGAGCAGCAGCTGCAGCGCAAGCTGCTTCTCGGTCGACTCGCGAACCTCTTCGCGATGAACATCATCTTCGAGGCGGCCTTCACCCTCAAGGTGACGGTGCACCTCTTCTTCAACAAGCTCTTCGCTGACAGGAATGCCCGCTTTTTCGATGAGCGTCTCGGTGAAGAGATCACGTGCCTGACGCCCCTGAGCGAAGACAGCTGCCTGCTCCGCCTGCTGCTCAAGGCTCTCACGGAGTTCGGCGATCGTGTCGAATTCACTTGCCATCTGCGCGAAGTCATCGTCAGCGTCAGCGAGCTCACGCTCCTTCACCGCAGTGATCGTGACCTCGACCTCGGCATCTTGACCCTCGTACTCACCGCCGAGCAGCTGTGAGGTGAAGGTCGTGGTCTCATCTGCGGTAAGCGTCTCAACTGCATCATCAAGACCCGCAAGCATGTTGCCAGCGCCAACCTCGTACGACACTCCCGTCGCCTGGTCGACGTCATTTCCATCGATGCGGGCGACAAGATCGAGCTCGACGAAATCGCCGGTCTTTGCCGGGCGCTCAACCGTCTTCAACGTGCCGAAACGCTCGCGCAGCTTCGTGAGTTCGTCTTCAACCGCAGACGCGCCAACCTCAGCGACGTCCACCTCGATCTTCAGGCCATCGTACTTTGGCAGCGTGAATTCAGGGCGCGCCTCGACCTCAAACACGATAGTGAGTTCGCTCTGGGGGTCCTTCACGTCGAGCCACTTCTCAACATCAGCTGTGGGTCGACCCATTGGCTGCGTCTCGGTCTCAATCAGGGCTGCCTGGAAGAACGAATCAAGCGAGTCGTTCAGCGCCTGCTCAACAACTGCCTGACGACCCACGCGCTGATCGATAATCGGCGCAGGAACGTGTCCCTTGCGGAATCCTGGAATAGAAACCTGCTCGGAGATCGTCTTGTATGCCTGCTTCAGGAATGGCTCGAGATCATCAATGGTGATGTCAACGGTGAGCTTCACCCGGGTGGGGCTGAGCTTCTCTACGTTCGTCTTCGGCAAGGTGGGCCTTTCGGTGTGTCTTGTGCAGTCATCCTCGGTATCGCGAACCTTTCGGCTCGTGTCGGGGCGACAGGATTCGAACCTGCGACCTCCCGCTCCCAAAGCGGGCGCTCTAGCCAAGCTGAGCTACGCCCCGTAAACGGACAACCATACAAGTCTAGCCCACCCAGCCGCGAACGGAGGGGATGACGGGAATCGAACCCGCGTAACCAGTTTGGAAGACTGGGGCTCTACCATTGAGCTACATCCCCGTGAGTGGACGGAACGTACCGTCATTCACGAAAACCCTCACCGTGCTGTGAGGGTTCCGCTCCCCCGGCTGGGCTCGAACCAGCGACATCCTGATTAACAGTCAAGCGCTCTGCCAACTGAGCTACAGGGGATCATTGCCTAGGCAACGCACACCAGCTTATCAAAGCGCGGAAAGCGCTCGCAAATCGAGGCTAGTTTTCGACAACCTCATCGTATGCGGTGGCGCGTAAAGCTGCAGCAAGTTGCTTCACATAGGCGTGGTCTGTGCGCCGAAAAATTTCGTCGATGCTGCCCGCGCCAACCGTCTGCCCCTGCTGCAAGACCAGCACATTTTGCGCAAGCGCTTCAAGCATTCCGATGTCGTGGCTGACCAGCATCATTGAGGCTCCGCTGCGCTCCCGATACCAGGAGAGCAGCTCGACGATTCGTGGACGATTAATCGCGTCAACGCCGAGCGTTGGCTCATCGGCAATCAACACCGACGGCGCCAGCATCAGAGAACGCATCACCGCAACGCGCTGGCGCTGCCCTTTCGAAAGTTCGTATGGAAACTCCTGCAGCTTGCTCAGCGGAAGCGCCACAATCTCCATCATTTCGGCAATCTGCTGCCCAAGGCGCTCACGATCGAAGCGCTTGCTGCGTTCGGTGATCGGTTGCATCAGCAAATCTGCGACATTCAGCTCTGGCTGCAGCGTTGCTCCAGCATCCTGAGCAAGAAAACCAACATGTGCGGTGAGTCGTGTTGCGGCGCGCCCCCGCAGCTTTCGCATCGGCACCCACAGCACCGTTGCTTGGCCCCCGGTTGCACGAATTCTGCTGTGCTTATCGCTTGATTCTGCAGCCCGTCCGGCAAGGAATCGCGCAATCGTCGACTTGCCCGAGCCACTTTCACCAAGCAACGCAAGCACGTTGCCAGTGGGCACAGCGAAACTCACGCCGTCGACGGCAGTGAACGACTTCATGCCGCCATGCGCCGGGTAGGCGAGCGAAATATCAGAAACAGTGATCGCGGGATCGGCCTCGCGACTGGGCTCAATCATCTGGCCTCCTCTTTCCCAGCGGGTTCACTTCAGGCTACCTCTCAGAAGCTACGAACCGGAACGCAGGCTGCGGCGTGCCAGCTCCAACGAGGCCAGTTGCTCTTGAATTACCCGCGAAGCTGGATCGCTCGGATCGCCGAGTCGTTGCATCCGAGCAACCAATTCAGCTTTGAGCGAAAGCAAGTCCCGGTCGAGCAGTGACACCACAATCTCACGCGCGTAGGCACCAAGAAGCGCGGGATTATTCTGCGGCAGCGGTGCTACGGCGAGCTCGTGGATAAATTCACGAAAGACCGGAGGTGCCTCGGATGCCACTCGCGCGAGCCATGGCTCATCCGTATCGAACGGGAGGGTCGCCCCGATCGCGTCACGCACAACCCGCAGAGAGTCCTCGGTTACCTCAGCGGTGGCAGCTTGCGCGAGTAATTCCGGACCAATCGCTTCGGGCAACTGCAGCATCGCCATCAGCGCATCTCGTTCGAGCCGCACCGTTGGCGTCGACGGAAGCTGTGAAAGTGCCGCCTGCACTGGTCGCTCTTGTGCGGCCATCGGTGCATCGGGAGACGACGGCGTGTGGTGCGCTGACGTGGCCCCGGAGTGTGGTTGGCGAGGCGCTCCCCGAACCGCAGCTCGCACTTCCGAGAGTTCAAGGCCAAGCATTCGCGCGAGTTCCCTCGTGTAACCGGGCTGGAGCGCACGGTCTTTGAGACCAGAAACGATGGGCGCGGCTGCCCGAAGCGCCGAGACCCTCCCCTCGACCGAGTTCAGGTCAAATTTGCTGATTGCCTGCCGAAGCGCGAACTCAAACAGCGGTTGCTTGCGCTCGAACATTTCACGCACCGCTTCGTCACCCCGGTGGAGGCGCAGATCCGCGGGGTCGAGCCCATCGGGCGCAACTGCGACATAGGTGTGTGCGCGAAACAGTTTCTCATCGCTAAACGCACGCAGTGCGGCCTTTTGGCCTGCCTCATCGGGGTCGAAGGTAAATATCACTTCGGCGGATGAGTCGTCTCCCATGACGCGCCGGATCACCGAAATGTGGTCTTTGCCAAACGCAGTACCACAGGTTGCTACCGCACTTTCTTCGCCGGCAAGATGGCAGGCCATCACATCGGTATAGCCTTCGACGACCACGACACGTTTCTCGCGTGACACCGCCCGCTTTGCCTGATCAAGACCATAAAGCACTCTTGATTTTTGATAGATCGGGGTCTCAGGTGTGTTGAGATACTTTGGTCCGTCGTCATCGTCATACAACTTTCGTGCGCCAAAGCCAAGAGTTTGGCCACTGGTATCCCGTATCGGCCAAATGATGCGGCCACGAAATCGGTCATAGACCCCTCGTTGCCCCTGGCCGGCGAGCCCCGCCTGCAGTTGCTCTTCAGCCGTGTACCCGAGAGAAGACAAATGATCGGTGAGCCCTTGCCACCCCCGTGGAGCGTACCCAACCCCAAAGCGATCACACGCGGCTCGAGGAAACCCACGCTGCTCAAGAAAATCGCGGGCGACCGATGCTTCACTCCCTCCGAGCTGCTCACGATAATAGGTGACGGCTGCCTCATTGGCCGCAAAGAGGCGGGCTCGGTTCGACGATGGCTCTCTGCGCTCGCCACCCTCTTCATAGCTCAGCGTAAATTGAATCCTCGCTGCGAGCCGTTCGACGGCCTCGCTAAAGCTGAGGTGATCCATGCGCTGCAAGAAGCTAATGGCATCGCCGGACTCGCCGCAGCCGAAGCAGTGGTAATACCCGAGGCTTGGACGAACATGAAAACTCGGGCTGCGTTCGTCATGGAACGGGCACAACCCCTTCATCGAATCGATGCCGCCAGTTTTCAGAGCAACATGGTCAGAGACAAGCTCGGCAATATTCGTGCGACGCTTGACTTCCTCGACGTCGCTTGCCTTGATCCGACCTGCCATAATTGCTGAGTCTATCGTTCGCAGTGTCGGTTGGCCGCGTTCAACTGCACCCCGCAATCAGCCGGTCGCAGCCGCTCAGTCATACGAGCGGAACATCACAGAGGCGTCGATGCCAAGCGATTGCGGTCTGGTCGGTCAGCGACGCAATTTGGTCAATAATGACACGCCGAGCCGATGTTTCATCTGTTGCGAGCCGATAATCCTCGGCGCACGCTGGATCAAGCTCTCGATCCCCCGCGAGCCACAGCGCGTCTGCGAGTTCAAGGAGAAGCTCCCGCTGCTTCCGATAGGTTGGTTGACGATGACCGCTTGCCATGACGAAGGCGGCCACAATTCCTTTGAGTACGGCAATCTCCGCGCGTACCTCGTGAGGTACCACCACATCTGCCCCGTATCGGACGAGCGGCTCCCCCTCTGCGGCCTCGAGTGTGGCGTGAATCGCAGCTCGTGCGAATCGTCCAATGAGGTCACTCGTGAAGTTCTTCAGCTGCGCCTGGTTCTGGCGCGTACCCTGCCAAGACGTCAGCCAGGTGTCCATCATTTCTAAACGCTCAAACGCGGCGCCAAGTTCATCCTCAGAGAAATCATTTCCCGCCCACTCTGCGACCACACGAATGAGCGTGTCATGGCCAGAGCGAGCGGTGAGAATCTCGGGATCAATGAACTCCCCGACAACAGCATCCTCGAAGTCATGCACTGAGTAGGCGATGTCATCGCTGAGATCCATGGCTTGAGCCTCAACACACTTTTTGCGTGGTGGTGCGCCGACACGCAACCATTGAAAGATCTCGTGATCGTCTTCGAAATATCCGAACTTCGACGACCCCTCCGGTGATTCCGCCCGAGACCAAGGATATTTGGTGCTCGCATCAAGCGTTGCGCGGGTGAGATTGAGACCGATGGTGTGACCGTCCGGTGTGAATCGCTTGGGCTCAAGCCGCGTCAAAATGCGCAGTGTCTGCGCATTGCCTTCGAAACCGCCATAGTCCTCTGCCCACGCATTCAACGCACGCTCCCCGTTGTGCCCGAACGGAGGATGGCCCAGGTCATGTGCAAGGCACGCGGTATCAACCACATCTTGGTCGAGGTTCAGAGATCTCGCCAGCTCACGGCCAATTTGTGCCACCTCAAGTGAGTGGGTGAGCCGATTTCTCGCAAAATCAACACCTGCCGTGGGGCTGAGTACCTGCGTTTTCGCAGCCAAGCGGCGCCATGCGCTCGAGTGAATCACCCTGGCTCGATCTCGCGCGAAATCAGTACGGCTTCCCGAGTGCGTCTCAGACAAGAATCGCTCCTTGTCGTGCGCAGAATAGCCCGACTGCTGAGAAACCGACTCAGCCACCATCGACTCCGTGTCCAAGACGCTCGGCTTCGACGAGTCCCTCAAAGTCTTGCTGCTGAAACGCCCTGGTTGCAAGCCAGCCGTCAGGCAGCACGACACGCTTCGGACTTCCAGCGCGGCCACGCTGCCCCTCGGCTCCTTCGCCCGGATACGGCATCGTTGCATCCATGGTCGCAAAAATCTCATCCATCTGATCGAGCGATTCAACGCTTGCGAGCATGCGCCGAGTGTCACCACCGACACCGTACCCCTTGAAGTACCAGGCCACATGCTTACGAATGTCTCGGCACGCCCGATCTTCTTCACCCTCAAAAAACTCAATCAGCAGCTCGGTGTGACGACGCATCGCCTGCATGACGAACCCGAGCGGTGGCTTCGCAATGGCCTCCTTTGCGGACTCCCAGGATTGCTCACCACGCTCTGCTCGGAACGCCGCTGCGAGGTCACCAAACAGCCACGGTCGCCCCAGGCAGCCTCTGCCCACAACGACACCATCACATCCCGTTTCGCGCACCATGCGAATAGCGTCGTCGGCAGACCAAATATCTCCGTTGCCGAGCACGGGCACGCTCGTAATTGTCTCTTTCAGCGTGGCAATCGACGACCAGTCCGCCTTGCCAGAGTAGAACTCGCTCGCCGTGCGCCCATGCAGTGCGATCGCCGCGACCCCAGCGCCCTCAGCGGCACGCGCTGCTTCAAGATAGGTCAGGTGATCGCTGTCGATTCCTTTTCTCATTTTCACGGTCAGCGGAATCTCACCCGCGGCCTCGACCGCTTGCTCGACGATCGACCGGAACAGATCGAGCTTCCACGGCAAAGCGGAGCCACCGCCCTTCCGTGTCACCTTCGGCACTGGGCAGCCAAAGTTCAGGTCAATATGATCAGCGAGATTCTCGTCAACAAGAAAACGCACTGCCTCGCGCACGGTGTGCGGGTCTACCCCGTAGAGCTGAATTGACCGTGGCGTTTCGCTCTCGTGGTGCGTAATCAGCCGCATTGATGCTGGCGTTCGCTCAACGAGCGCGCGACTTGTAATCATCTCGCTGACATACAACCCCGCACCATATTCGCGGCAGAGCCTGCGGAACGCCGTGTTCGTGATGCCTGCCATGGGTGCAAGCACCACTGGCACATCGAGGGCGAGCGGACCAATGCGTAAGCGCGAGTCATTGAGTGTGGCAGTAGACATATGTGCCCATTCTCTCACGCGATTGCAAGGATCCCCGCTCCACCTCGAAGAGACAGCTGACCCTGGCGCGTTCATTACCAGTCATCGCAGGATGCGGGAAGATGGAGGTATGTCTCTCTACCGCGAACAGGGTGTTGTCTTACGCACCCAGAAACTGGGTGAGGCAGACCGCATCGTCACGCTGCTAACCGCGCAGCGTGGAGTGCATCGCGTGGTGGCAAAAGGGGTGCGTCGCACGTCTTCGCGATTTGGCGCGCGCCTCGAGCCGTTCATGGTTGCCGACCTGCAACTGTACGAGGGCCGCAGCCTTGATACGATCACACAGGCCTCGACTCTCGGCGCATATGGCCCCCACATTAGCGATGACTATGACCGATTTCGAGCCGCGAACGTGATGGTCGAAACCGCTGAGCGTCTCAGTGATGGCGGCCCGGCTCCAGAGCAATATCGGCTGCTCATCGGCGCACTACGCACCTTGGCACAGGCCAAGATTGATCCAGAACTCCTTCGAGACGGGTATGTCTTACGAGCCGTCGCGGCGGCAGGGTGGGCACCCAGCTTCGCATCGTGCGTCAGTTGCGGCGCTGACGGAGTCCACCAGCATTTCGCGATACCGCTCGGTGGGCTGGTCTGCGACTCGTGCAGGGTTCCGGGCACCCCTCACCTTGACCTGGAGACGATCGAGTTGCTGCGTCACCTCCTCACTGGCAATTGGGAAGCGGCGGTGGAATCAGCATCCAATGCGCGATCGCACGCCGCCGCCATGGTGGCGGGGTATGCACAGTGGCATCTCGAGCGAGGACTCAAGTCGCTGCGTCCTTAGGCTGGCGCTCTCTGCCCTTGTGCAGAGCTCATGCATCTGCGCTGCACGGCGCTGAGCATTACAGTTGAATCGTGAGTGTTCGAAATGCGCCGAAAGCCATTGTTCCCGTCGATTGGACCGGCGAGTACCCGCCCGTGTTTCAGGGGCCCGTGCCCGCTCACGTTGCAATCGTGATGGACGGCAATGGCCGCTGGGCAAATCGACGTGGTCTTCCTCGTGTCGAAGGTCACCGGCAGGGGGAACAAGCGCTGCTGGACGTCGTCGCAGGTGCGATTCAGGCCGGTGTCACGCACTTGAGTGTGTATGCATTCTCCACAGAAAACTGGCGACGATCCCCCGACGAAGTCCGCTTCCTTATGGGCTTCAACCGAGAGGTGCTCCGAACGCGCCGCGAACAACTTCACGCATGGAATGTGCGCATGCGGTGGGCAGGGCGACGACCGAAGCTCTGGGGTTCGGTCATCAATGAACTGAGAACTTCTGAACGCGTCACTGCGAACAACACCGGTCTCACCCTCACGATGTGCGTGAACTACGGTGGTCGCAATGAGCTCACTGACGCGGTACGCGCAATTGCGCATGACGTTGAGATGGGCCGGTTAACGCCCCAGGGCATTACTGAGCGCACCATCTCGCGTCACCTGTATGTGCCAGAACTGCCAGATGTTGACCTCTTCCTTCGGTCGAGCGGTGAGCAGCGCACGAGCAACTTCATGCTGTGGCAATCGGCCTACGCGGAGATGGTGTTTCTCGATACATTGTGGCCAGACTTTGATCGGCAGGAACTCTGGCGAGCCATCGAGATGTATCAAGATCGGGACCGCCGCTTCGGTGGCGCCGCCGACAAGCCTGCGGCAAAGTAGCGCGCGAAGGCTAGCCACCGCGAGGTCCGCGACGGCGCCCCTGCCTCTGCTCAGCTTCACGCCAAGCTCGCTGTGCCGGAGTTTCTCCGCTCGTGGCGGCTCCTGAGCCTCGAGTCCCCTCGGTTTGCCTGCGCAGGTCTCCTCCCCTGCCCACATGCCAGGCGTGGGTGATTGCGAGCGCCAGCGCATCAGCGGCGTCCGCCGGCTTTGGCGGTGCAGCAAGCCCAAGTAGACGAGTGACCATCGCAGCGACCTGGGCCTTCTCCGCGTTCCCGTAGCCGGTAACCTGCGCCTTCACCTCGTTCGGCGTGTAGAGCGCGACAGGGATATCTCGTTGCTGCGCGAGGTACATCACGACACCGCTGATCTGGGCTACACCCATCACACTGGCCACATTGTCCTGCGCAAACACCCGTTCGAGCGCGACTCCATCGGGGCGTTCACCGTCAAACAGTCGCTCGATTCCCGCACCGATGCGATGGAGACGTTCCGGAGTTGAGAGATCTGGACCGCTCTGCAAGACCTCGACGTGCTCAAAGGTGACACGTCTTCCCCCAGATGCGGAGACAATTCCGATACCGCAGCGGGTCAGTCCAGGATCAATCCCGATGAATCGCACGGCTGTAGCGGTCGCTCACTCGTCCGAAGCGAGTTCTGCCTGCACCTCAGCAGTCAGATCAAAGTTCGAGAACACGTTCTGCACGTCATCGCTGTCTTCGAGCGCATCAATCAGTTGGAACACCTTCCGAGCGGTAGCCGCGTCAATCTCCACCTTCAGGTTTGGCACAAACTCAGCATCTGCCGATTCGTAGTCGATACCCGCATCAACCAGCGCCGAGCGAGCTGCGACGAGATCGGATGCCTCGGTGATCACTTCGAATGCCTCACCGTTCGGAGTAGGAATGACTTCTTCAGCGCCCGCATCGAGCACCGCCATGAGCACATCGTCTTCTGTGGTCCCTTCAGTAGGAACCGTAATGACACCCTTGCGCGCAAAGTTGTATGCGACGCTGCCGGGGTCGGCGAGCGACCCACCGTTGCGGCTGAGCGCCGTGCGTACCTCAGCTGCTGCGCGGTTCTTATTGTCCGTCAAGCACTCCACCATGAGTGCCACGCCGTTGGGGCCATACGCTTCATACATAATCGGCATGTACTCGACAGCGTCACCGCTGAGGCCAGCGCCGCGCTTGATTGCGCGATCAATATTGTCACCAGGAACCGAATTCTTCTTCGCCTTGTGCACGGCATCGGCAAGCGCCGGATTGCCAGAAAGGTCGGCTCCGCCGATTCGGGCAGCTACTTCGATAACTTTGATGTATTTTGCAAACGCCTTCGCACGGCGCGAGTCGAGAATCGCCTTCTTGTGCTTGGTGGTTGCCCATTTGGAGTGTCCAGCCACTGGATCGCCTCTTTCTTCACTCGAGTTCGATGGATAAGTCTAGGCCGTGGCAGCAGGAGGTGGCACAGGCCATGCTGCTGAGACCCGCTCGCGCACTTCTCCGAGGAGCTGCGGCATTGACTTTGTCTTCGCGATAATCGGGAAGAAATTCGCGTCGGCCTTCCATCTGGGCACCACATGCTGATGCAGGTGCGCAGCAATGCCAGCTCCCGCAACCTCATCCTGGTTCATCCCAATATTGAATCCATGGCAATTCATCGTTTGCTTCAGCACTCGCATCGCAATCTGCGTGAGCTCACCCATCTCGGCCACTTCCTCAGCGTTGGCCTCGTCATAGGTTGAGATGTGACGGTACGGGCACACCAGCAGATGCCCGTTGTTATACGGATACAAGTTCAACAGCACATAGCAGTGGGTCCCCCGATGCACGATGAGCACCTGCTCGTCTGCCTGTGAGGGGGCGAAGCAGAATGGGCAGTCATGTTCGTCGACCTGGTGCGTGTCAGCTACATAGACCATTCGGTGCGGTGTCCACAGACGCTCCATATCGTCTGGCACACCAACGAGCCCACTCGAAGCGGGCGTTTCGAGTGCACCGTTCAGGCGGTCAGCTGCTCCCACGCGGTGTTCACCTGCTCGCGACGCTCGATTGATTGCACGATACGCTCGATGGCTTCGTCTACCGGCACGCCGTTGAGCTGAGTGCCGTCCCTGAACCGGAAGCTCACCGCGCCCGCGCTGCGATCGTCTTCGCCCGCAATGAGTTGCAGTGGAACCTTTGCCTTCGTGTGAGTGCGAATCTTTTTCGGCATACGATCATCGCTGTGGTCAACCTCGGCACGAACTCCGCGCTCCCGCAGTTTCGCAACGATCTCGTCGAGGTAGGGCCCGTATTCTTCTGCGACCGGAATTCCTACAACCTGCACTGGTGACAACCACACGGGGAAGGCTCCCGCATAGTGTTCCAACAAAATTGCAAAAAAGCGCTCAATAGAGCCAAGCAACGCGCGGTGAATCATCACCGGCTGCTTCCGTGATCCGTCAGCCGCGGTGTACTCGAGTTCGAAGAGCTCAGGCTGGTTAAAGTCGAGCTGCACGGTCGAAAGTTGCCAGGTACGGCCGATTGCATCCCTTGCCTGCACCGAAATTTTCGGCCCATAGAACGCAGCGCCAGCGGGATCCTCGACCAGTTCAAGGCCTGACTCTTCGCCGACCTCGCGCAGGGTTGCTTCAGCAACTCGCCATTGCTCGTCAGTTCCCACGGACTTCTCGGGGTCGCGAGTAGACAGCTCGAGGTAAAAATCGTCAAGACCGTAGGCGCGCAGCGTCGCAAACACAAAATCAAGCTGACTCTTGATCTCGTCTTTCACTTGATCTTCTGTCACGTAGGCATGCGCATCGTCCTGGGTCAGTCCGCGAACACGAGTGAGACCAGAGAGAGTGCCACTCTTCTCATAGCGGTACACCGTGCCGAACTCCGCAAGGCGCAGTGGCAGTTCTCGATAGCTGCGAGCCCTCGACCTGAAGATCAGGTTGTGGAACGGGCAGTTCATGGGCTTCAGGTAGTAGTCCTGGCCGGGCTTGATCACCTCGCCCGTCTCGTCATCGACCACGGCATCGAGGTGCATGGCTGGGAACATGCCGTCCTTGTACCAGTTCAGGTGCTGGCTGGTTTCGAAGAGATTGCCCTTAGTGATGTGTGGGGTGTTCACCACCTCATAGCCGTTCTTTAGCAGCTCTTGCCGCATGAACGTCTCGATCTCGTGGCGAATGATGCCACCCTTCGGATGGAACACCGCGAGACCAGAACCAATTTCGTCGGGGAAGCTGAACAGGTCGAGCTCAACTCCAAGCTTTCGGTGGTCACGCTTTGCCGCCTCTTCGAGACGAGTCTGATAGGCGCGCAGCTCATCCTTTGTGGGCCATGCAGTGCCATATATGCGCTGCAGCATCGGATTCGCCTCGCTGCCACGCCAGTATGCACCGGCCGCGCGCGTCAGCGCCCACCCATTTCCGATCATGCGGGTATTCGGCAGGTGCGGCCCCCGGCACAGATCTTTCCAGCAGACCTCGCCCGTCTTTGGATCAACGTTGTCATAGATCGTGAGCTCGGCACCACCGACCTCTACGCTCTCGTTATCACTGCCGTCGTTCGCGCCGCCTTTGAGCCCAATCAGTTCAAGCTTGTACGGCTCACCCGCAAGCTCTGCCCGGGCCTCATCTTCGGTCACCACGCGGCGAACAAAGCGCTGACCCTGTTTGACGATCTTCTGCATCTCTTTTTCAATGCTCTTGAGATCTTCCGGGGTAAAAGGCTGAGCCGGATCAAAATCGTAATAGAAGCCGTCCGTGATGGGCGGGCCAATACCGAGTGTCGTCTCGGGGTTGATGCGCTGCACGGCCTGAGCGAGCACATGCGCGGCGGAGTGACGAAGAATGTTCAGCCCATCCGCGCTGTCAATCGTGACCGGCTCAACAGTGTCGGTTGTTGTCACCTCAGCTGCGAGATCGCGCAGTTCGCCGTTAACGCGCATCGCGACAACAGATCGATCGGTGAACAGGCTGAAACCATCGGCCACGGTCGTGCTCCTTCAGGGCTGGTAGACCCGTTCATCCTATCTGGTGCGAGCAATCTCCCCTGTGTTCTGGCAGGCTGGTATCACGCAGCGTCGCAAGGAGAATCATGCCCGATTTGCACTTCAGTTCTGTCCTCGATCAGGCAGCATGGGTCAACTCTGGCCAACTCTCTGCCCGACAGCTCGTCGAACACAGCCTCGAGAGGATCGAAGCACTGAATCCGACGCTGAACGCGTTTCACGTCGTACTCGCTCACGAAGCGCTCGCAGTTGCAGACCAGCTCGATGTCGAAACCGCTGCGGGTACATCGCGCGGCCCATTGCACGGGGTCCCGCTTGCGATCAAAGAAGAGAACGATATCGCAGGCATTCCCACCACGTTTGGCACCGGGGCGAATCTCACTCCAGCGACCGCTGACTCCGTCGTGGTTGAGCGGCTGAGAAGCGCGGGCGCCATCATCATTGGTTCAACCAGGATGCCCGAGTTTGGGCTCTGGCCTTACACCGAGTCCGTGTCCGGTGGATGGACAAGAAACCCGTGGAACCCTGAGTTCTCACCGTGCGGCTCGAGCGGTGGCACTGCTGCAGCAGTTGCCAGTGGGATGGTGGCGGCTGGCATTGGTGGCGATGGCGGGGGCTCGATTCGTCTCCCAGCGAGCTGGTGTGGGCTTTTCGGCTTGAAGCCTCAGCGGGGACGCGTCAGCACCTCCCCCGCTTCGGATCTTTGGCGATCCCTGGGCACTGTGGGCCCTATCACCCGCACCGTCGCCGATAGCGCCCTGATCTATGACGTCCTCGCCGGGCACGAGCACGCAGATCGGTTTCGTGCGGCGGCTCTCACCGACTCGTTCTCGTCGGCCATCGAAGCCGCTGCCTCCGGAGAATCCGCTCGACGACTCCGCATTGCGGTCTCTGCGAAAAATCCGAGTGGTGGTCCGCGACCAAATGAAGCAAGCAGGGACGCACTCACGGAAGCTGTACACGCGCTTCGCGAACTCGGCCACGACGTCGTGCAGATCGACCCTCACTACCCCGCTGTGTCCGCCGAGTTTATCTTGCAGGTCGCTGGAGGCGCCCGAGACGAGGTCACAAATCTCGACGCACCAGAGAAACTTGAGCAGCGCACTCGAGACCTGCTCCGGCTCACAAAGCCGCTCGAGGGACTCGGCACCTGGGCGGAGCGAAGTGGCATGAAGAAGGGGAGGGAGTTCTTGAGCGCCTTCTTTTCGCAGTATGACCTACTCATGACCCCGACAACACCAACCGAGGCGCAACCGGTTGGTCAGCTCGACGGCCTGAGCGCGATTCGCACGGTGATGAAAGCCACACCAGTGGCGTCATACACCTCAATCTGGAACGTGATAGGCAACCCTGCCGCCGCCGTGCCGATGGGGTTCACAGATGCCGGGCTCCCACGTTCGGTGCAGATCGTGGGGCCTGCTGACGGCGAACTCACTCTGCTGCGGCTGTGTGCCGAGCTTGAACAACTGCGACCGTGGGCACACCATCATCCTGCTATCTGACACACGCTTCGTCGTTGCGCCAGGGCTCATACTCGCATGACTGTATTCTCTGAGATACTTGACACCTTCACGAAGGACTCCTGATGGCGCGACCGTCGAAAGCATCTTCTTCTGTATCAACACCGGCAACTCACGCACTCACCAAGCTCGGCATCACCTTCGTCACGCGGAGCTATCACCATGACCCGCGAGTGAGTGATTTTGGCGGAGAAGCCGCCAAAGCGCTCGGCGTTGAAGCACGGCGAGTGTTCAAGACGCTCTTGGCCGATATCGACGGCACTCCTCATGTAGGCATCGTGCCAGTGTCGGGCATGTTGGATCTCAAAGCGTTCGCTGCGACCGTGGGTGGGCGAAAAGCGCTCATGACCGCCCCTGCTGTTGCCGAGAGAAGAACTGGCTATGTCGTGGGCGGCATCAGCCCGATCGGGCAAAGGACCATGCTGACCACCGTTCTCGACGAATCAGCGTTTGATTTCGAAACGATTCTCGTATCGGGTGGACGGCGGGGGCTTGATCTTGAGCTCGCGCCTGCCGACTTGGTTCGTGCAACGAATGCCACGGTCGGCACCATCAGACGAGACTAAGGATGCTCTCGGCCACTGGTGTGAGATCCAGCGAACCGTGAATCATTGTGAAGTGCGCGATACTGGGATCGAAACAGCACGGAAACTTCTGGTGGAAAGCAACGCTTTCCACAGTTTCCGTGAGGTCACTGGTGTGAGATCCAGCGAATCGTTACACATTGTGAAGTGCG